>JBBQIA010000099.1:0-6571 GCA_038324485.1 Lysobacterales bacterium | reverse complement strand
CCGCAAACCGGTCCACCACGTGGCGGATGTGCGCATTCACGCCGAAGATTTCCTGCAACACCACCACGGCGCCCTTCGGCGGGATGGGCGGGTCGGCGCGCCAAGCGGAAATTCGCCCGGTGGGCGTGGATATCGAGACGGGGTGGCCCATATGAACGTGTCCTCAGGCGAGTGCCGGGGTGGCCGCTATACTTGCCTCCCGCTCCCAACTCGCGCAACCGGCCTCGTCGCCGGAGCCTGCCCATGCCCGCCAAGACTGCTCCCGTTGCAAACCCGAAAGTCGGCTTCGTCAGCCTCGGCTGCCCAAAAGCACTGGTCGACTCCGAACGCATCCTCACGCAGTTGAAGGTCGAGGGTTACGACATCGTCGGCAGCTACGACAAGGCCGACGTAGTGGTGGTGAACACCTGCGGCTTTATCGAGTCGGCCGTGACCGAGTCGCTCGACGCGATCGGCGAGGCCATCGCCGAGAACGGCAAGGTCATCGTCACCGGCTGCTTGGGCAAGCGCCCGGAAGAAATTCGCGCGGCCCATCCCGACGTGCTGTCGATCAGCGGTCCACAGGACTACGCCAGCGTCATGAGCGCGGTCTATGCCGCCGTTCCGCCGAGGCGCGACCCCTTTATCGACCTGCTGCCGGCGCCGCGAAAGCGCGGCAAAAAAGACGACGGCATGATCGAAGGCATCGGCATCAAGCTGACGCCGAAGCACTACGCCTACTTAAAGATTTCCGAAGGCTGCAACCATCGCTGCACTTTCTGCATCATTCCTTCCATGCGCGGGGACTTGGTGTCGCGCCCGGTGGACGAGGTGCTGCGGGAAGCCGAAAAGCTCGCGATGGGCGGCGTCAAAGAGCTGCTGGTGATCTCGCAGGATATCAGTGCTTATGGCGTGGACGTGAAGTACGCCGCCAAAACGTGGCGCGAACGCGAGTACCAAACCCGCTTGACCGATCTGGCGCGCGGCTTGGGCGAGCTGGGTCTGTGGACGCGCCTGCACTACGTCTATCCGTATCCGCACGTCGATGACGTCATTCCGCTGATGGCCGAGGGCAAGATTCTTCCTTATTTAGATGTGCCGCTGCAGCACGCCAGCCCGCGCATTTTGAAGCTGATGAAGCGCCCGGCCGCCGCAGAAAAGCAGCTGGAGCGCATCCTGCGCTGGCGCGAAATCTGCCCCGAACTCACGATTCGTAGCACCTTTATTGTCGGCTTCCCTGGCGAAACCGAGGCCGACTTCGAGCAGTTGTTGGACTTCATCGACGCCGCCGAACTCGACCGCGTGGGGGCGTTCCCGTATTCGCCGGTCACTGGCGCGAGGGCGAATGACCTGCCGGACGCGGTGCCTGAAGACGTGAAGCAGGAGCGCCTGGCGCGATTCATGGAGCTGCAAGCGCAGATCAGCGCCGAAAAGCTGGAGCGCAAGGTGGGCACGGTGCAGCAGGTGATCGTGGACGTCATTGATGGTGATTTGGCCATTGGTCGCTCTAAGGCGGACGCCCCAGAGATCGACGGCACCGTGCAAATTCAGGACGGCGCCGCGCACAAGCTGAAGCCGGGTCAGTTCGTCGATGTGCAGATCATGGGCGCCGACGAGCACGACCTTTTCGGCTTGGTGGCCGAGCGCGACTGAGCACCTGCGGTATCCTGAGGGCTGAACCCTCACTCAAGGTCCCGCCATGAACGACACCTCTTCCGCGCGCCCCGCGACGCGCAACCCGGTTTTGACCGGCATCGTCGGCCTTTGCATTGGTCTGGTCGTGGCCTACGGCGTGGGCCTGTGGCAGCGCAGCGCCGCGATGACGGCCCAGGCAGATGCAAATGCCGCGGTTGTAGCCGCGAAAGATGGCGAAATTGCCGCCGGCGCCGAGCGCCTTGCCGAGACCGCGCAGAACCTTCTGGCTTCCGAAGGCCGCAGCGCGCTGTACTCGATTCGTCTTGACATCTACCGCGCTCTGAACGACCTCGATCAGCGCAACTTCGGCGTTGCGGGTGACCGTCTCACGGCCGCTGCGGGTCGATTCGACACCATCGATGCAGCCGCATTGGGTATGGATCCGGCCGTGCTGGGGTCCTTAAAGGACGATCTCGCCAGCATTCAGGTCTTGGTGGCCAACGACTTCGAAGCCCAGCGCATTCGCTTGCTGGAAGTGGCCGCTCGTATTGAGGCGCAGACGGCTGCGGCGACGGCGGTTGAAGCGCCCGTCGAGGCTCCCGTCGAGGCGGCGGCTGAGGCTCCCGAAGCCGATCAGAGCCCCTGAGAGATCGGTGAGTACGGTGTTGGCTCTGGAAGGCCGTGCCCACGATCTGGGTGGCGGCTTTGTGGTGCGCCGCCTGTTGCCGCAAGCGCAGGCGCGCACGGTCGGCCCCTTCGTGTTCCTCGACCACATGGGGCCGCACACCTTTGCGCCGGGGCAGGGCATCGACGTTCGGCCGCACCCGCACATCGGCTTGTCTACCCTGACGTGGCTGTTCGACGGTGCCCTGATGCATCGCGACAGCCTAGGGTCGGTTCAGGCCATTCGCCCGGGTGACGTGAACTGGATGACCTCCGGTCGCGGCATCGTTCATTCCGAACGCACGCCCGACGCCGAACGCGCGGACGGTCACACCATTGAAGGCTTGCAGGCGTGGCTGGCGCTGCCCGACGACGCGTTAGAAATCGCGCCGAGCTTTCAGCATCTGCCTGCAGACGCGGTGCCGCGATTCGAAGCGCCCGGCGTCTCCGTTCAAGTGGTGGCGGGCGAGGCCTTCGGCCTGCGTTCGCCGATCACGGTTTACGTGCCGATGCTTTTCGCCAGCGCACATTTGGATGCGGGTGCTGAATTGCTGCTGGATGCAGGTCACGAAGAACGCGCGGTGTTTCCGCTCGATGAAGGGCTGAGCATCGACGGCGAAACCGTGGAGGCCCGCCGACTCTGCGTGCTCCCGACCGGAGTCGATGTCACCTTGCGAGCGGCAGCGCGCTTGCGTGCCGTGATGCTCGGTGGCTCGCCCGTAGGCCCACGTCATTTGTGGTGGAACTTTGTCGCCGCGTCGCGCGAGCGCATCGAGCAGGCGAAGGCCGATTGGTCGGCGCAGCGCTTCGGTCAAGTGCCCGGCGAATCCGATTTCATTCCCCTGCCTGATCGTTAAACGATGCTTGATCTCGTCTTCCAACTGATCGAGGCCGTGCCGTGGTGGGCTTGGCTGCTGGCCGTGCTGGCGGCCGTTCCGGCGTTCTTGATGGCCTGGGTGTCGGCGCTGGCGATTGGCTCCGCCGCCGGCGCAAACCACGCCGTGCTAACGCCACGCCAACGACGTTTGGGCAGCTATGGCTACTGGGCCTCCTTGCTCGCGATTCCGGCGACTGCGGCATTTGGCTTGGCCTGTCTCGCTGCCTTGCTTTGGGTCGTCTTCCGCTAGTAGCCCCGTTAAAGTCCGTGTCCTTGCGTGCATTTCCATTGACCGACCGAGGTCGCTGTGGAACCCTGCTTGTTATTGTTCATTCAGCGCGCTCGTCCGCGTAGGGGCGTCTCGGTCGCACATGGCAAACGCAAGGTGGGGCCTTTTCTCAGGACGTGGACGTCGGCCCAAGGGTCATGTCGCCTTATCGGTGTCATCCGATCGCGTGGGTCTGGTGGTCTTCCATGGTGATGGACGCCCGCCACGCGCCCTTGAAGCGCCGGCCGGCAGCGACGCCGTCGCCGCCATCGCTGCGCTGGTGCGCGACGCGAATGCCGAGGGTCTGGCTTGCGAGTGGGTGCTTGAGCCCAGCATGTACAGCCTGCTGCAAGTCGAAAAGCCCGCCGTGCCCGAGGCCGAGTGGCTGCAAGCCCTGCGCTGGAAAGCGCGCGACCTGATTAGCTTTCCGATTGAAGACGCCGTCATGGACGCCTTCGAGGTGCCCGGTCTAGAAAGCCGCGGCCGGCCGCCGACTTTGTACATGGCCGTCGCGCGCAAGGACGAGCTTCGCGCCACGATTATCGGGATTGAGTCTGCCGGCCTTCGCCTGTCTCGCATCGGCATCGCTGATTTGGCCTGGGCTGACGCGGTGCGCCAGCTGTCGCCCGGCGACGAGAGTCAGGTGGCGCTCGTCTTAGATGCGCGCGGCGGCACGATGCTGGTGCTGCGCGAAGGGGCGCTGTTTGTGGCGCGTCGCTTTGAGTTTGATGCCGCCGACCAGCGCGCCTTGCGCGAGGCCTCGTCGACCGAGCGCGTCTTTGAGCGCATCGCCTTGGAGCTACAGCGCACCTTGGATTACTTCGACCGCACGCATCAACGCGCGCCGCCGCGGCGCTTGCTGGTTTGGGCTGGCTTGGACGGCCTCGAGGGCATCGGCGAGTCGCTGCAAACCGCCCTCGGTCTCGAAGTGCAGTTCGCCGCGCCCGAAACGCAGTGGGCCTGCTTGGCCGATCAAGCGCCGAAGGCCCGCATTCGCCTTGCTGGCTTGGCTGCCGTGGCGGCAGGGGGTGGCCAGTCATGAACCAGCGCATCGACCTTTACCGCGATGATCTGCGGCCCTTCGAATCCAATGGCGAACTCAAGCGCAACACGGCCCTTGTGGTGGCGGCTGTGCTGGCCATGCTGATCTGGGGCGGCCTTACGCAATGGCGCGCCTCGACTACCGACGCGCGCGTGGCGGAGCTCACTGCCGAACAGGCCAGCCTGCAGCAGCGCATGACGACGGCCTCTGAGCAGCTCGCTCAGCGAGTGCCTGATCCGGTTCTCACCGCGGCCCTCGTGCAGGCACAGTTCGGCTTGGACGGTCGACGCTGGCTGGTGGATCAACTTGATGTCTCGGGCGACGAGGTGGTGCCTTTCACCGCGGTGCTGGAGGGCTTGGGCCGACAGCGTCCGGAGCCGCTGTGGCTGACGCGAATCCGCGTGGCCGATGCGGGCGCCGTGCTCGGTCTTTCTGGCCGCACCCTGCAGGCCGACCATGTGCCGGCGTACCTGCAGGCTTTGGCCGGCGAAGCGGGATTAAAAGGCCGTGAGTTCACTCACTTCAGCATCGTGCGCCCGGAGGAAGGCAGCGGTCCGCTTGAGTTCGACATGGCCACGTCATGCACGGCGCTGGCGGCAGGCTGCGCGCGCGGTACGGAACCGGAGACTGCGCCATGAGCCAGTGGATTGAACTCGAAAAGCGCTTCGACGCCCTACAGCCGCGAGAGCGCGTGCTGATGAGTGTGGTGGTGGGCGTCTTATTGGTGTTCTTCCTGTACCTGCTTTGGATTGAGCCGGCGGGCAAGGCCGCGGCCGCGTCGCAGATGCAGATCGATAGCCTAGAGCCGCAGGTAGACGGCGTGCGCATTGCGCTGGAGCGCGTTGAGCAGGAGCTGGCCCGCGATCCCGAGGCCGAGCGTCGCGTTGCTTTGGACAGCCTACGGGCCGAGGCGGCGTCGATCGACGACCGTTTGCGCGCCGACGAGGCGCGGGTGATTGCGCCGGCGACGATGCCTTTGGTGCTTCGCGATCTTCTGGGCCGTGACAAGCGACTCGTGGTGATCGGCGTCGACGTGTTGCCACCACAAGCGCTGCGCTGGTCGCCGGCGCTGAATACGGTCGTGGCGATGCCTGAGGCGGCGGCCACGCCCAATGCGCCGGCCGCAGCAGACCTCGGCCCGGAAGCCAATGTGCCGACGCTGTATCGGCATCGCGTGGTGCTGCGCTTCGAGGGCGACTTCGACGCAACGCTGGACTACCTGCGCGCGGTGGAGGCTCTGCCCTTCCGTTTGCGGCTCGATGATTTAGAGGTGGACGCCAGCGAGTGGCCGCGCCTGTCGATGCGTCTTCGCATTGAAACGCTGGGACTTGAGGAGGGCTGGATCGGTGTCTGACTTCCTTGGCATTTCTGGACGCGCCCTTGCGCTGATTGCCGCCTTGATGGCGTCCAGTGCTGCGTCGGCCGCGCGCGTGCCCGACCCGATGCGTCCGGCCGTTCGGGTCGCATCAAACGATCCTGAAGCGACGGCGCCGCCGGCGCTGGTGCTGCAATCCACGCTGATCTCGCCGACGCAGCGCAGCGTCATCATCAACGGCCGCCGCTATCGTCTTGGCGAGACCGTGGGTGACGCCCGCATCGAGGCCATCGGGCCCGGTTGGGCCCGCCTTTCCACGCCGTCCGGGCGCACCGAATTGCGCCTTTCCTATTCGCCCTCGACCCGACCGGTGAACCGCTGATGCCCCGTTCCTTCGTTATTCCCTTGGCCCTGCTGCTGATCGCGCCCTGCGCGATTCAGGCGCAGACGCCCGACCCCGCGTCGCAGGCCACGCCGCCCGCCGCCGTCACCCGTGCGCTGCTTGCGCCTGCGACGCGCGTTGCCGCGGCTCCGCGCTTCAATGTGGATGTCGATGAAGTGCCGGCGCGCGCCTTCTTCATGAGCCTCGTGCAGGACACGCCCATCAACATGGTTGTGCATCCGGACGTGGCTGGAAACATCAGCCTCAGCCTGAAAGCGGTCACCGTGCCGGAAGTGCTGGAGATGGTTCGCGAGGTTTACGGCTATGAGTACGAAGCGCGCGGCAATGGCTACATCGTGCTGCCCGCACGCCTGCAGTCGCGGGTGTTCGATGTGAATTCCCTGCACCTG
>JBBQIA010000098.1:0-6621 GCA_038324485.1 Lysobacterales bacterium | reverse complement strand
ATGGCATCGGGGCGCAACGCCTCGGCAAAGGCGAAGCGCACCGGCGCCAGACCGGGCCTTCGCAGCCACAACTCGGCCTCGCCACCCTCCCCCGCCGCCACATCGCAGAACGCCGAACTTCCCAGCCTTGTCTCGCCACCTGGCGAGGCAAGGCTGAGCCCGAGCCCTGGATGCTCCACCACGCCATCGGCCGGCGCCGGTCGGCCGACAAAAGCGGCCAGGGCACGCGCCAGCGGATGCCGGCTGCTGGCGGCAAGCGTCGCGGCCACCGCCAGCGCCTCGCCGTCCGGCCGTCCCACCAGCGCCAGCTCCGGCTCGCTCAAGGTTCCCGTCTTGTCGAACACCACAACATCCACCGCCGCCAGCCGCTCCAGCGCGGTGCCGGATTTCAGCAGGATGCCGGCCCGAAAAAGCGCCCCGGTGGCGATCACCAGCGCCGCCGGCACCGCCAGCGCCAGCGCGCAGGGGCAGGTGGCGACCAGCACGGCCAGCGCAATGGGAAAGGCGCGCGCGGGATCGATCCACCACCACACCAGACCGGAGAGCAAGGCCAGCGCCAGGGTGGCCACGACCACATGGCGGGCCACGCGTTCGGCGCCATCGACTTGCGAGGGGCGCTGCCCGCGCAGTGATTCGACGCGTCGTGCGACCTGCGAAAGCGTGGTGGCGCCGCCCACGGCCGAGGCCTGCACGCGAATGGTGCCGCCATGCACCACGCTGCCGGCCAGAAGGGCGTCGCCGGCCTGACGCAGGCGCGGGGTGGATTCGCCGGTCAGCAGGGACTCGTCGACCCAGCCCTTGGCGTCCAGCAGGATGCCGTCGCAGGGCAAAGGATTACCGCTGCCCACGCGCACCACGTCGCCGAGCGCCAGTTCGCGGGCCGGAATTTGCTCCAGTCGGCCTTCCACGTCACGCCAAGCCATGGCCGGCTGTGCGCCGGCCAGTGCGTCCAGACGGGCTTCGCCACTGGCGCGAAGTGCGGCTTCCAGATGCCGTGCGGCCAGCAGAAACAGCACGAACATCACCGCGGCGTCGAACCACACCTGCGGGCCGCCGCGAACGGTTTCGATCATCGACCCGAGCCACGCCAGCAGCACGCCGCTGCCGATCAGGGTGTCCATGCCGGGCACGCGAAGCCGCAGCTCATTCCACATGCCGCGCAAGAAGGGCGCGCCGGCGTAGAACACGACGGGCGCCGACAGCGCGGCGGTGATCCAGCGGAAGGCGTCGCGGGTGGCCTCGGGCATGGTGCCGCTGGTGTCGAGGTAGAGCGCTTCCGAAAACATCATGGCCTGCAGGGTGCCGAGGCCGGCAATGCCTAAGCCCAGCAGGCGGCGATGGCGTTCGCGGCGGCGCTGCGCCTCGCGCTGCGGCGAGGCCGGCAAAGACGGCCGATAGCCCAGTTTCGACAGCCGGCGCAGCAGCGTCGAAAGCGGAACGATCTCCTGCGACCAGCGCAATTGAACGCGGCCGTCGATGGCGTTCGCGCGCAGGTCGTGGACGCCGTCTTCGCGACGCAGGGCTTTGTCGATCAGCCACGCGCAAGCCGCGCAATGCATGCCGCTAACGGCCAGCCGGATTTGGCGTCCTTCTGTGGCGGGCTCGCTGTAGGCCTCGATGCTGTCGGGCCGATCCCAGGCGCTGAAGTCTTCGTCGTCGCCGATGCGCGGGCCGGGAGCGGTGCGCCAACGGTAGTAGTCGGCCAAGCCCTCGCCGGCAATCCAGCGCGCGGCTTCGGCGCAGCCGTGGCAGCAGAACGGCTGTCTGCCGCTGCTGCCTTCCAGCCACACGACCGCGAGTGCGGGCTCGCCGCAGTGGGCGCAGTCCAGCGCTCGATCGTTGCCGTCAGCGGGTGCCACCGGCGTCCTCACTGCGGTCCCAAGCTGAGCTCATGCCGAGGGTTTGTGCACCGCGCGACCAGCGACCCACCAGTCGCCAAGAACCATCGTTGGGCAGCACGGACACGCGCCAGCCGATCGAGGCGTCGAAGTGTTCCCCCACCCACTGGTCGCCCTGCTTTTCGAGCGCGATGTCCACATCCAGCGGCTCGCGCAGAGGGTGTTCGAGGCGCAGCGTAAGGCTGCGGGGCCATGCGGAGGGATCGCCGGAGACGGGCACGAGCGCGGTTTGTCCCGAAGCCCAGCGCAGCTCTGCGCTGAGGCTCAAGCGGCGAGCGGCCTCGTCGGCCGTTGCATCGACCACTTGGACTTGAGCGGTTCGGCGAACCGGGTCGCTGACGGTGTCTAATCCGCCGCTGCTCGCAATCTTCAAGGTCCAGATGCCGGCCACCAGCGTGGCCAAGGGCAGGGCGATGATGACAGCGAGGGTGGCGGATCGGGCCATGAGGATGCCGTAAGAAATTGTGGCCACCAGCCTATCCCGGCGACGACGCATAGGGTTTGCGCCCGGTCAATTCGACCAAGGTCAGCGTTAGTCAATCCATGACGCAGCGCCATGAACGCACGCAGCCGGGCGAGTAAACTCGCGTTTCATGATTAAACCCGTCCCCATTGATCGCGCGCGCCCCGGCATGTGGTTTCACCGCCTTGGGGGGGCGGGTTATCACCACTCGTTCGTGAAGCGCGGCTTTTTGCTCGAGGCTCGCGATATTGAAGTGCTGGCGCAGGGTGGCGTGGATGAGTTGATCATCGACACCGACAAAGGCCTCGACTTCGAAGACGCTGTGGCTTTTGTTGATGAGGCGGCGCCTGCCGTCGCACCGGTCGCGGCCACCGCCGTTTCCGCAGCTGAAACGGCTGTCGCTGGCGTGGCCGAAGCCGAAACCGAAACACCTGTCGCTACCCCAGCCGCAATGGCCGCGCCCGCTGCGCCCGTCGTGCCTTCGCCGATCGTGCCAAAGCACGCGATGGACGAGGAACTGCACCGCGCCCGCAAGCTGTGCGAAGACAGCAAGGCGCAGGTCATCGCGCTGTTCAACGACGCTCGCCTCGGTCGCGCGATCCTGCCCGAGGCCGTCATGCCGATGGTGGAGGAAATCAACGCATCGGTGACCCGGCATCCCGACGCGCTGCTGAGCGTGGTGCGTCTGAAGACCCACGACGAATACACCTACATGCATTCGGTCGCGGTCTGCGCGCTGATGGTGGCCTTGGCCCGACGCTTGGGGCTGCCTGAAGAGCAGGTTCGCGATGCCGGTGCGGCCGGCATGCTGCACGACCTCGGCAAAGCCGTGATGCCGATTGGCGTCTTGAACAAGCCCGGTGCGCTCAGCGACGAAGAATTCAAAATCATGAAGTCGCACCCCGTGCGCGGCTACGAAATGCTGAAGCTGTCTGGCAGCGCGTCCGAAGCCGTGCTGGATGTGGCCCTACACCATCACGAAAAGTTTGATGGCAGCGGCTATCCGCACAACCTCAAAGGCGACGCCATTAGCCTGATGGCGCGGATGGGCGCGGTCTGCGACGTCTATGACGCCATCACCTCAAACCGGCCTTACAAGAAAGCCTGGGGGCCGGCTGAATCCCTGCAGCGCATGGTCAGCTGGAAGGGCCATTTCGACGAAGGCGTCATCAAGGCCTTCGTGCGCAGCATCGGCATTTATCCCGTGGGCGCGCTCGTGCGTTTGGAATCCGATCGTTTGGCCGTGGTGCTGGAGCAAGGCGAACTGTCACTGCTGGCGCCGAAGGTGCGCATCTTCTTCAATGCGCGCAAGCGCGAGCCGGTGTTTATCAAGGACCTCGACTTAGGTGCGCCGGACTGCGGCGACCGCATCGTGGGCCTTGAGTCGGCCGAGAAGTGGAACTTTCCGAACATGGAAAAGCTCTGGCTGGCGCAGTAGAACGCGACGCTGCTCGCGTTTAGAACGGGCCGAAGAACCGCGTTTCCTCATCCAGCGACACCGACCCATCGACGTTCTCGACGTTGAGCGTCACGTCGACGCCGCCCTTGACGCGGCCCGCCGGCGCAACCAGCGAAAGGCCGACACTGCGAACTTCGCCCGCACTGACGTCGATGATGCCCGGATCGGTCGCGATGGCGACGCCCAGCGGGGTCTCGTCCATGCTGATGCGGAAGCGCTGCGCGGATTCCGACTTATTGATGAGCCGCAGCGTGTAGCCGTTTTCGATGCTGCCATCCATGTTGGTGCGATACAGCGCGTTGCGATCGCGGAGCACGTCGACGATCAGCGGGCTGCGCGTGGCAACGCCAATGGCAATGCCAAGCCCAATGGCGACCAGCAATCCGGCATAGACCAGCATACGCGGGCGGAAAATGCTCACCGGCTTGCCGTCCACCGCATTCTGGCTGGTGTAGCGCACCAAACCGGTGGGGTAGCCCAGCTTTCCCATCACTTCGTCGCAGGCGTCGATGCAGGCGCCACAGGCGATGCACTCGTATTGAAGGCCGTTGCGGATGTCGATGCCGGTAGGGCAGACCTGCACGCACATGGTGCAGTCGATGCAGTCGCCTAAGGCCTCGCCGACCGGCTTCTCGCGATCTTCGACAAAAACGCCGGTGTCCACGACGATGGAAGTCGTTGCGCGTCCGCCTGCGGCCAGATCGGCCGCGCTGCGATGGCGGGCAAACCAAGCCACCCAGCGTTCGCCATCCTCGTTCGATAAAAGGCCGCGGGCGCGCTCTAGCACGCTGGTGAATGCGCCTTTCTTGCGCGGACCGCGGGGTTCGCCGCGACGTTCGTCATAGGCAATGATCAGTGTGTTGCGGTCGAACATCGCGCTTTGGAAACGCGCGTAGGGGCACATGTATTTGCACACTTGCTCGCGCAGGAAGCCGGCATTGCCCCAAGTGGCGACGGCATAAAAAAGAGTCCAAAACGTTTCGTAGAGGCCCCACTCGAAAGGCAGCAGGCGCGTGCCTAGATCACGTATCGGCGTGAAGTAGCCGACGAAGGTGAAGCCCGTCCACAGCGCGAAAACCGCCCATAGAAAATGCTTGCTGCCTTTCCGCAAAATTTTGTCGCGCGACCACGGCGCAGCATCCAGCTTCATGCGCTTGGCGCGATCGCCTTCCGTCCAGCGCTCCATCCAAATGAAGACTTCGGTCCACACCGTTTGCGGGCAGGCATAGCCGCACCAAAGCCGACCGGCCAGCGCGGTGAAGAAGAACAGCGTCAGCCCCGCCATCACCAGCAGTAGTGCCAAGAAGATGAAGTCCTGCGGCCAAAACACCAGCCCAAAGACGTGGAACTTGCGCGCCGGTAGGTCCCACAGCACGGCCTGCTGGCCATTGATCGAAATCCACGCGACGCCGTAGTAAAGGCCTAACAGCGCAAACACCGCCAAGTGACGAAGGCGCTGAAACAGGCCAGAGACTTCGCGCGGATAAACCTTCGCTTCCGAGACGTACATCGCCCCATCGTCGATGACTTGAATTGGCAGGGGCTTGCCCATTTTGAATCAGTCCTTCAGTGCCACGTTAAAACGGCTGGCGGGCCGGAGCAGGATCCACGTAAACAAGCTTGAGCTTGCGGTGGCTGCCCAAAACATCAGAAAGCAAAGGGTATAGCCCATGCCGCGGTCGATCTCGACCTTGAGTTGCGGGAACGTAATGTCGCGCAGGTCGAGCGGGTCGACGAAGGCGAAGAACACCATCGTCATCACGCCGGCCGCAAAGAACGACGGCCAAAGAATGGCCCCGAGGCGCTGCGCCATGCTCCGGGGCGGATGCTCAATGTTGGGCTCGTCGTTCATGGCGGTCCTTAGCGACTGGCGCCAGCGGTGGTCTCGGCCGGGGCATCGCTCAGCGAGTGGACATAGGCCGCCACCAAGCGAACGCGCTCGGCACCGATCACCGGCTCGAAGGCCGGCATCTGACCGTTACGGCCGTTGATGATGCCTTCGCGAATGGTCGCCAAGTCGGGGGCATACAGCCAATCGGCGTCGGTCAAGTTGGGCGCGCCCAGAGCGGCCATGCCCTTGCCGTCCACGCCGTGGCAGGCGGCACAGATCACGTCGAACTTCGCCTTGCCCACTGCGGCGAGCGCGGTATCCGCCGGCATCCCCGACAGCGACTGCACATACGTCGCGACCGCAGTAATGGTGGTGTCGTCACCCACCACTGCGCCGAGCGCCGGCATCACCGCAACACGACCGTTGGTGATGGTGGTCAGGATGGACGCCTCGTCCTTGCCCCAAATCCATGCGTCATCGGTCAGATTGGGAAAGCCGCGTGCACCGCGCGCATCGGAGCCGTGACACTGGACGCAGTTGTTCGCGAACAGGTTGCGGCCGACGCCCAGCGCTTCCGGCGACTTCGCAATTTCGGCGATGGGCATCGCGGCGAAGCGTGAGTAGCGTTCTGCGAAGGCTTGGTCGGCCAATGCCTTGGCTTCGTCATGCTGCTTTTTTGAGCTCCAGCCCAGCACGCCGTCGACATTGCCGAAGCCGGGATAGAGCACCACGTAGCCGATCATGAAGACGATCGTCAGGTAGAAGAGGTTGATCCACCAGCGCGGCAGCGGCTTGTTGTATTCGGTGATGTCGCCATCCCAAACGTGCCCGGTCGTTTCACCGGTCGGTAGCTTGCTGTTGCGGCGTCGCGAGGTGTACCACAGAAGAAAAAGACAGCCGACCAAGTTGATCACGATCAGCGCGATCAGGAACCACGACCAAGCATTACTCACGGGCGGTTCTCCTCGCC
>JBBQIA010000097.1:0-6634 GCA_038324485.1 Lysobacterales bacterium | reverse complement strand
GGACACGTCCGACAGCAACCGCTGCAGCACCACTTGCCCGCGACGCCCGCCTGCAGCCGCCGAAAACACATAGTCCAGAACGGCTTCCCGGCAGGAGCTAAAGGTCAGCGTGGCGGTGCCCAAACTCACGGGCGCACCGGCAGCCGCACCGTTATCGAACACGTTGGCCGCTGGGCGACCGATGCTGAGGTTAAAGACGCGGCCGTTGGTGCTGCCGGTGCCCTCGAGGGCGTACCAGTCTTGTTCCGACACGCCGCCTGCGCGGTCGGTATAGGTGAACCACCCCGCGAACAGATAGGGCGCCTGACCCGAACGCGAGGCGCTGTCGTAGACCTCGATCATCAGGCCTTGGCCGCTGGTGCTGGGCTCGAACCAGCCGCCGGAGAGGTCGAACTGATCCGCCGTTTGCGGACGCGAGCTAGCCGCCGTCGTCGAGCGGAATGTGGCGGCCACACCGCCAACGGTCACCGTGGTCTCTGTCGTGACGCTGGCGCGCGCCGCACTGGTGTGGCGCAGGCACAGGGTCTGCCCGTTGCTGATGCTGCCGCCGCTGCTGCCGTAGGTGCCGGTGCAGCCCACCGAATACAGACCGCCGCTCACGCTCACCGGCGACACTGCATTGATGCCGCCGATCGTCACGGCAGCCGAGGTCACCGTGCTGCCCACCGCCATGCCGCTGCGATCGGTGAAGCTCATCGCGTCCGGCACGGTGTCGGTGTTGCCGCCGCTGGACTGCGCGCCGCCGAGGCCGGTGGTCGAGGTGAACGGCCAATTCGCTGCGCCCACACGCAAAGTGGTGGTGGTGCCCGTGCCACCGAAGCGGCTGCTCAGGTGACGCACGCAAACGGTTTGGCCGTTGACCATCGTTCCGGCCGCGCTCGTGAAGCTGCCCGTACAGCCAATCGAATACTCGCCAGCGGTGACGCTCACCGGCACCGCCACATTGACGCCGCCCAAGCGGATCAAGGCCGAGACGATCGGGGTTTGCAAGGGCACGCCGCTGCGGGCGCTGAACTGCGCGGAATCCGGCGTGGTGTCGGCCGTTGGCGAAGTGCTCGCTGTGTTGGTCAGACGGAACTGCGGCTCGCCCACCGCCGAAGCCTGCGAGGCGCGCAGTGCATAGGCACCGGCCTGCGAGCGCGCGGTGGCGAGGACGCTGCATTCGCCGTTCGCATCGGTGGTGCAGCGCGAGCTGTCACTCATGCGCGCCGACACTTCGCCCGAAGGCGCCGCAAACGTCACCTGCGTGCCGGCCACGGCTGCGCCGCCTGCCGAGGTCAGACGCACGCTAAGGCGCTCGGCGAAGGCTTGATTCACAGCCGCCGACTGCGCGTCGCCCGCCACGCGGCTCAAGCGCCAGCTCGGCATCGTGACGCTGCGACAGGTGCGCGCCTTTAGCAGCACGCGCGCGGTATTCGTCGCTTCGTAGCAGGCCGACAGCGAGCCGGTGAAGTCACTGGGCACCGCAAAGCTCACGTCCACAAAGCCGCTAGCGCCGGGCGACAAGTTCAAAGCGCCGCCACCGCTCAGCGTGATCGGCGGCAGGCTGCCACCCGTGGTCTGCGGCACGGCGCCCACGTCGAAGCGTGTCGGCTGCGCGCAGACCGCCGGGTCGTCCGTGTTGGATACGTGCACGCGCACCGTGCGCGTTTCGCCGACGATGGACTGCGGCACTTGGTCGACGATCTCCAACAGGGGCAAGGTGCGGCCGCAGGGGTCTAACTCGACGCGCACGCGCGCCTTAGTGGCGTCGGCCGAGAGCAGCTGCACGCGAATGCCGCTGTCGGGTTCGTCAAACACCGCGCCCAAATTCAGTGACGCATCGTCCCAAGTGGTGGTGGCGGGTGTCAGGTCAATCAGCGCATTGGTCCCGATCGTCAGCTGCACGCGTGTGCCGGTGCGCGAGCCCAGCGAGTCGTCAAAGCCGCTGCGCTGTCGGTACTCGACGTGCAGGGTTTGACTGGTGCTGCCTAAGCGCGGAATGGCGATGGCTTTCAGGCCGGGTGCCTGCGCTGAGTACGGCAGCAGGTCGAACTCGCCGGTGCGGGTGACGGTCTGAATGGCCGGCACGCCCGCGGCGTCGCGGATGTAGTCCAAGCGCGCCTTCGCGCCCGGATGGAAATGCCCTTGGCTGGCCGCGCCCATCACGTCGAAGGGGCTGCCGTATTCGTTGACGGTGCAGTCCGTGTTGGTCACGTAATTGCCGTCCGGGCAGCGCCTCGAATTGGCGTGGCCCAGACCCAGAACATGACCCAGCTCATGCGCGATCACGCGCAGGCTGATGTTGCCGTTTAACCAGTAGTTGCCGCCGCCACCCAAGCCGGCCCAGCTGCAGCTGCTGATGCGCGGAAAAGCAAAAGCCACCACGTTAAAGCCGGACAAGTTCACGCCGGCGGCCTGCGCGGCCTTGATGCCCTCCGTCTCGATCGCCTGATACGGGCAGCTGGCCTGAGCGAGCGGCAGGCTGTACCAGCCGAACACCGTGTAGGTCGTGGTCTGCGTGCCGTGACTCACTTCGTCATACCAGCGGGTGTTGGTGGCCAAAGCCGCCTCCACCTGCTCCTTGGTCCACGGCGTGCCCGGTTCGTCCGAGAAGTTCACCATCAGCAAGGCCACGCGCGCCGAGGTGTAGGCGTTTGCCTTGCCCTTGGCGCGGGGCAGTTCGCGCACCGGGCTCAGGGCCAGCAGGGCGTCGTCGATGCGCACGGCGCGTTCGATGCTCACCCGGCTGTTGTTGAACAGGTCGGCCAAGCCCTCAACGGCGAATAGATCAAGCCGACGCCCTTCCCACACCACCACGTGCTCGTCCCACGTGCGCTGATTGTCGAAGTCGTCGAAGTGATAAATCGAGAGCGGCAGCTCCAAGGCGTCCGCGAAGGTTTCCACCGCGTCGCCCAGCGACACCGCGGCCGCTTGCGCGTCCTCCGGCGAGAGCAGCAGGGCCGGCACTTGCTTCGGCGCAATTTCCAACAGGACGCGCAGATCGGCAAGCCGAGTCGCTGCCGCCTCGCGCGCTGCGGGCACATCGCCCTGCTCAAGCGCGTCCTGCATGGCCTGCGTGCTGAGCTCGGCGCGCTGAGTCAGGATCAGGCTGGTGGATTCGCGCTGCGACTCAGGCGTGCTGTCTGGTGTATTGGCCGCCCACGTCGACATCGGCAGCAGGGCCGATGACAGCAGCAGGGCGCAGAGGAATGAGGAGGGACGAGTCATGGCGGGTCGCTAGCGCAGGGGCGTGTAGTTTCACTCGGATTTGCAATTGATGCGCAGCAGCACCGGCGCGTCTGACGATTCAGTCACAGAACGCTGTGGCGATGCGCCGTTTGCCGACCCGCGCCTCAAAAACGAAAAAGGGCGTCATGATGCCGAGGCGACCTGATGAAAGAGACCGTGATGACTCCCGAACTGACTGCCCTGACCCTCGCCGCGCTGTTGCAGGTGCTGCAATTTGGACTCTTTGCCGTGCCGGCAAACCTGCAAATCGGCAGCGCCTACCTAATGTCCGCTCGTGATCGCCCGCCCACCCGGGGCATGTCAGACGCCACCGCGCGTCTCAGCCGCGCGTTCACCAATCACTTCGAAGGGCTGATCCTGTTTGCCATCGCGGTCGGCGTAACCCAAATGTCGGAGCAGAACAGCAGCTTCACCGCCGCGTGCGCGTGGGTCTATTTGGGTGCGCGCGTCCTTTACGTGCCGGCCTATGCCTTTGGCTGGATGCCGGGCCGCTCGCTCATCTGGGTGGCTGGTTTTGGCGCCACGATTCTCATGCTGATTGCCGCCGTTTTCTGAACCCGCTGACGTCAAGCCTCGGCTGCATCCGAGGCACTCATGCCGCGCGGTTGACAGGGCATTGGGCTCCCGCGCACGCTATGAACATGCTTTTTCTCTTCGCCCGCGCATCGCGGCTCCTGCGCCTAAGTGCCTTCCTGCTGCTCGTTTTGAGCATCGTGATCCGGCCTGTGCTGGAGCAGATCAGCGGAATGCATGAAGTGGAACACGCAGCGCTGGCTGCGACGGACACGGGCCAGGGACACGGCTACGCGCATCACGGCACAGCCACTGATCCCGACGACAGCACAGAACTCCAATGCGTGAAGGCTGACTGTGCCGCAAGCCCGGCGCTGTCGTCGTCGCTGGCCCTGACGCTAGCCATCCAGCCATCCGATGCGCCCCCACTGCCGACCTTTAGCTGTCCGCGGCTTGGTATTCCGGCAACGCCCTTCCGACCTCCCATCGCCTGACCGACGTTCGGCCGCTCTAACGCGGCCCGTTTGTTGTCGTTCGTCGATCCCGGAGATTTGTCGTGAAATTGATTTACCTGCTCGTCCTAGCGTTTGCTGGGACCTGCGGCTTTGCGCCTTTGAGCCAAGCCGCAGAACCCTTGCGCCTTCCCGAAGCGGTGGCTCGCGCTTTGGTCGCACACCCCGTCCTCGCTGCCGAGACGGCGCAGCTCCAAGCCGTTCGCGCCCGCGCCGACCGCGAGGCCCTGCCTGCGCCTTACGTCGTCGGCGGCGAACTCGAAAACATAGCTGGCAGCGGTAGCCTGCGCGGGGTGGACTCCGCCGAGACCACGCTGCAAATCAGTCGCGTCCTTGAGTTGGGCGGCAAGCAAGCGGCTCGTGAAGCACTCGGCGTCGCTCAGGTTGGACAGCAGGCGCAGCGTTTGCAGCAGGCTCGCTTCGATATCGCCAGCCGAACCGCGGCCCGGTTCATCGAAGTGCTGGCCGATCAGCAGCGACTGGCGCACGCGGTTGAGCGCCTATCCCAAGCCGAGCGCACGCGCGACGAAGTTGCGGCGTGGGTGCAGGCGGCGCGCAATCCTGAGACCGATTTGCACGCTGCCGAACTCGCGGTGTCCGAAGCGCAGCTGGATCGCGAACATGCCGAGCAGGAACTCAGCAGCGCCCGGATGACTCTGGCGGCCACGTGGGGCGCCTCTAAGGCTGATTTTGAATTCGCTGAAGGCGATCTTCAGGTTTTGCCCGACGTGGAGGATTTCGCGTCGCTCGCGGCAAAACTTCCGGAGACGCCAGAGCAGTGGGCCAATCGCCTCGATGCTGAAGTCGTGGCGGCGCGCCGACGCGTTGGCGAATCCAGCCGCTCACCCGATGTGAATCTCAGCCTCGGCATTCGTCGCATTGAAGGCTTGGACGATCAGGCGCTCGTGATGTCGGTCGCCGTTCCGCTGGGCAGCCGCCGGCGCGCGTCCTATTCGCTGGCCGAAGCCGATGCCGAACTGGACGCCCTAGCGGCGCGCCGAGAGGCTGATCGGGTGGAGAGCCGCCAAATCCTGTTCGAGAAGGTTCAAGAGTTGCAGCACGCCCGCATCGAAGCGGAGGCGCTGCGCGATTCGATGCTGCCCACGGCAGAAAAGGCGGTGGTGCAAACCCGCCGCGGCTTCGAGGCCGGACGCTTCTCGTTTTACGCGCTGGCCCAAGCCCAGAGCACGCTTTTCCGACTCCGCGAACGCGCCGTCGAGGCCGCGACCCGCTATCACTTGCTACTGGTCGAGGTTGAACGCCTGACCGCGAATGCCCAGGACTCCACGCCATGATCCGACTGCTCACCTTCCTCTTTGCCCTGCTGCTGGCCGCGTGTGACACCGGTACTGAGCACCATGACGACGCGCACGACCACGAAGACGACCATGCGGCAAACGAGGCCGACGAATTCGAGCGTGGTCCGCATAACGGCCGCCTGCTGCGCGAGAGCGATTTCGCGCTCGAGATCACGATCTTCGAAGAGGGTGTGCCGCCGCAGTACCGGCTGTACGCCTATCAAGACGGCAAGCCGCTTGCCCCCGAGTCAGTGGACGTATCCATCGAACTGCATCGCCTTGATGGCGAGATCAATCGCTTTGCATTCACCGCGAACGACGACCATCTCGGCAGCCCCGAGACAGTGATCGAGCCGCACTCCTTCGACGTCAAAGTGACGGCGACGCACGCTGGTCGCGATTTTGCGTGGGCCTTCGCCTCCTACGAGGGACGCACCACGATTCCTGCGGTGACGGCCAAAGACGCCGGCGTGGTGGTCGAGGCGGCGGGGCCCGCCACCATCCGCGAGGTGGTGCCCCTGCTGGGCACCGTGGCGATGGACGGCAATCGCATGGCCAGCGTGCGCGCTCGCTTCCCGGGCATCGTCCGCTCGGTATCGGCGCAATTGGGCCAAAAGGTGCGGGCCGGTCAGGCGCTCGCCACCATTGAAGGCAATGAAAGCATGCGCACCTATGCCGTCACGGCACCGTTTGACGGCGTTGTGCTGGCCCGCAACACCAACGTGGGCGATGTCGCCGGTGATGCGTCGCTATTTGAAATCGCCGATCTGTCTCAGGTGTGGGTTGAGCTACGTGCCTTCGGCACCGACGCCGACAAGCTGACTGCGGGCCAAGCGGTTCGCCTGCGCAGCGCGACCAGCGACACAGCGGCCGAGGCAACGATCGACACCCTTTTGCCGATCGCCACGAGTGGCCAGAGCGTGATCGCCCGGGTGGTGGTGCCGAATGAAGAAGGCCGCTGGCGGCCCGGCATGACGGTGTCGGCCGAGGTCACGGTGTCGGCCCGCGAGGTGCCGCTGGCGGTGAAGGAAACGGGCCTGCAGCCCTTCCGCGACTTCACGGTGGTCTTTGCGCAGGTCG
>JBBQIA010000096.1:0-6655 GCA_038324485.1 Lysobacterales bacterium | reverse complement strand
CACGCGCTGGCGATACACGCTGCCGCGATGGACCAACACCACACCCTAGAACGCCGAAGGCCGGGTTTCCCCGGCCTTCTTTTTTGTCGTATCCGAAGCGCAATCAGCCCTTCGAGAGGGTGCTCTGCAGATAGGCGGATTCGCCCAAGCGAGCGATCAGGGAAAGCTGAGTCTCCAGCCAATCCACGTGCTCTTCTTCCGACGTGAGAATCTTCGCAAACAGATCGCGACTGACGAAGTCACCGACCTTTTCCGCATGCGCGACACCGGCCTTCAGATCCGGAATCGCGATGTGCTCGAGCTTCAGATCGCACTCCAGGATTTCCTTCGGCGACTCACCGATCATGATTTTGCCGAGGTTCTGCAAGTTCGGCAGGCCTTCCAGAAACAAGATGCGCTCGATCGCCCAGTCGGCGTGCTTCATCTCGTCGATCGACTCGTGGTACTCGTGTTCGCCGAGTTCCTTAAAGCCCCAGTCCTTCAGCATGCGGGCATGCAGGAAATACTGATTGATCGCGGTAAGTTCGTTGTAAAGCACCTTATTGAGGTGCTGGATGACCTGCGGGTCGCCTTTCATGTGTATCGCTCCAAGAGTGAATCCGACGCACAGCCTAGCGTCTGCGCTGAAGCCATGAGTAAACGCGAATGCGTCGTCGAATCGCTGCGCGATATAGCCAACCGGTGAAGCCGAGGCCAAATTAGGCGGCTATGGGCAGGCCGAGTGCGCGCGCCGGGGTCATCGCTTGCGCGAGCGCTTCGGCAGCGTAGTCGCGGCAGCAGCCGCAGGTGCTGCCGCAGCCAGTGCGGGCCGAAAGGGCCTCTAGGCTGTCGCAGCCCTCTTCCACCGCGCGCTGGATGTCGCGGTCGGTCACTCCGTTGCAGACACAAACGTACACGGCATGCATCCAGTAATACGAACAGTTCGCATTACAAGCCGCATTTGGCGCGATGTCAAGTCTGGCCGAACCGGCCTTCAGGCCGCAGCCGACTTAGGCCCGGCGACGGGTTCGGGCGATCTCGCTTTCCGGCAGCACCTGATCGGCTTCTGGCACCGCCTCTGGCCCCGCCACGACGCGAGCGGCCGTCGCCAAATGGCAGAGCGCCCGCGCATAGACCTCGCGCTTGAAGGGCACGACGTGCTCGACCGGATACCAAAAGTCGACCCAGCGGAAACGATCGAATTCGGGCTTCTCGCAGGCGTCGAAGCGTACTTCGGATTCTTCGCAGAGCATTTTCAACAGGAACCACACCTGCTTTTGCCCGACGCAGCGCGGCTTTTCCCCCGGGCGCACGCAGCGCGAGGGCAGGCGATAGCGCAGCCAGCCCGGCGTGGCGTGCAGCACTTCCACATGATGCGGCTGCAGGCCGGTTTCTTCGTGCAGCTCGCGATACATCGCCTCAATCGGCGTCTCATCGCTGTTCATGCCGCCCTGCGGAAACTGCCAGCCATCGCGATGCACACGGCGCGCCCAAAAGAGGCGGCCATCTTCTCGCATCAAAATGATGCCGACATTGGGGCGGTATCCGTCCGGATCGATCACCGCACGGGCTCCGAATTCACTGCAGGCACCATGCCACAGCGCCGCAACGCGTCTCAAGCTTTATGCACACGTTGGCGTGATCAAAGTGATCACATCAGACGATCGATGGCCTGCGAGGCAAGACTTTTTCCGGCCTCGTGCAGCGTGAGGTGCGTTTCATCGGCGCCGGCTTCGCGCAGCTGTTCGACGTGTTCGGCATACAAGGCATGCGCCACGATCGGCCCGGTAAAGCCACGCTCGCGCAGTTGCCGAGTCGCGATCAATTTAGGCTCGATGCCGTCCATCGCCAAGATCACCGCGCGCAGCGGGGCCACGTCAATGGCGCGCCAGAAGTCGATGTCCTCGGCGTCGGCCATCATCACGCGGCGCCCTTGGCGCAGGTTGTCTTCGATGCGATACGGGTCGGCATCGATGCCCACCACGTCATCGACGGTCTCAATCAGGCTGTCGTAAGCCGCCGTTCCCGTGCGCCCCATGCCGAAGACCAAGGCGCGCGCGCCGGTGACGTCGGCCGGCCGCTCGTCACCGTCCTGCGGCGCACGCTGGAAGCGCGTCAGGGCCGGCTCCCAGCGCTCGAACAATCGATGCGCGACGCGATTAACCGGCGCCGACAGCATGAAGGACAGGGCCACCGCCAAAGCCAGCGGCACCAGCCACGCGGAGAGCATCGGCAGACCGCTGGCCACAATCAGGCCAAATTCGCTGTAGGCCGTCAGCGCCACGGCGGCCAAGAAGGCGCTGCGCGCGCGAAGTCGGAAGGCCACCAGCAGGGCGAAAAACAGCATGCCCTTTAGCGGCAGAGCCACCAGCAAGCCGGCGGCGATCAGCCAGTCCTGCAATGTCGGCAGGCCCGACAAACCGATTTGCAAGAAAAAACCCACTAGAAAAAGTTCTTTCAAGCTCCACATGGAATCGGCCAACTCGCGCGCTCGCGGGTGACCGCCAACCAGCACGCCGACCACCAGTGCGCCAAGTTCACCGCTCAAGCCGACGGCCATGAATGCCCCGCCGCCCAGCACCAAGGCCAGCAGCACGCCGACCAAGAGCAGCAACTCTTCGTGGCCGGCACTAGACAGCAGTCGATACAGCAGCGGGCGCAGCAGCGGCAAAGCAAAGAGTGCGAACGCCCACGGGCTCGGCACTGCGCCGCCCCAAATGGTGAGTGCCACCAAGGCCACGATGTCTTGCACGATCAAAATGCCAATCGCCACGCGGCCGTGAAAGGCCGAGAGTTCGCGCTGGGTTTCCAGCATCTTTGCAGCCAAGACCGTGCTCGAAAACGACAGGGCCAGCGCAACAAGCAGCACCTCTTGGCTGTCGGCTTGGGTCAAGAGCAGCAATGGCACGCTGAACAAGGCCACCGTGATCAACCCGTGCAGCAGGCCACCGCCTAAAACGACGGGCTTCAACAGCTGGCCGAGCTTGAGCTTTAATCCAACCGAAAACAGCAGCAGCACAACACCCATGTGCGCGATGTGCGCGACGGTTGCGGGCGCCGAATCGGGGAGCAGGTCGAAGCGTTGATCGAGGGCGTGCAGCACGAAGCCGGCGACCAGGAAGCCGACCAGCGGCGGCAGGCCCATCCCGCGCGCAAGCAGGCCAAACAACACGGCGCCCATCAGTGAGAGCGCTTCGAGCATCACCATGAAACGCGCCTCCTAGTCGATGCTCGAACGAATCTGAGGCACGCGCACATGGCCTTCCATGAGCACCCGCGCACTGCGACTCATCAGGGCGCGCCGCACTACCCATTGCCCATCCACCTGTTCGGCTGCCGCACCCACGCGCATCGTGCCGCTGGGATGCCCGAAGCACACCGCATCGCGCGCGCCTCCACCGGCCGCCAAGCTGACGAGGGTTCCGGGAATGGCCGCTGCGGTAGCGATCGCCACCGAGGCCGTGCCCATCATCGCGTGGTGCAGCTTGCCCATCGAGAGCGCGCGACACAGCAAGTCGATGTCGACAGCGCGAACTGCGCTGCCGCTGGAGGCCACGTAATCGGCTGGCGGCGCTACGAAGGCCACCTTCGGCGTGTGTTGGCGCGTTACGGCTTCCTCGGGCGTCTTGATGAGGCCCATGCGCAGCGATGCCGCCGTGCGGATCTTCTCGAACAGATCGAGGCGCGCCGGGTGCGCGTTGATGTCGGCTTGCAGCTCGGTGCCGACAAGGCCGACGTCCGCCGCTCGCACAAACACCGTCGGAATGCCGGCCGTGATCATCGTGACTTGAAGGATGCCGATGCCGGGCACGTCGAGCGCATCGACCACATTCCCCGTGGGGAACATCGCACCGCCCTCATCGCTCTCGTCGACGGGGTCCAAAAATTCCAGCGCAATTTCCGCGCTGGGGAAGGTGACGCCGTCCAGCGCAAAATCGCCATCTTCCTGCACCGCGCCGTTTGCCATCGGGACGTGCGCCAAGATGGTCTTGCCGATGTTCGCTTGCCAAATGCGCACGGTGCAGGGGCCGTCGGCGGGCACTCGCTCGGGCGCGATCATTCCCTGCGCGATCGCAAACGGGCCCACCGCGCTGCTTAAATTCCCGCAGTTGCCGCTCCAGTCGACGAAGGCGCTGTCGATGCTGACCTGCCCGTATAAATAGTCGACGTCGTGACCGGGCTTCGCGCTGGGCGAGACGATGACGCATTTGCTCGTGCTGCTGGTCGCGCCGCCCATTCCGTCGGTGTGCTTGCCGTAGGGGTCGGGACTGCCGATCACGCGCAGCAGCAGCGCATCGCGCGCGGGGCCGGGAACGCGCGCCGCTTCGGGCAAGTCTTCAAGCCGGAAGAACACGCCTTTCGACGTGCCGCCGCGCAGATAGGTGGCGGGGATGCGGAGTTGGGGGAGACAGTGAGTCATGCCGGGCGTCCTGAAGTCAGCAATCAAGCCACCTTCGTAGCTTCAAGAAAATCCTGCGCGAAGCGCTGAAGCACGCCGCCCGCCTCGTAGATCGCCAATTCTTCAGCGGTGTCCAAGCGGCAGAGCACCGGCACCACCACCTGCGTACCGTCTCGGCGATGCACCACCAGACTCAGCATGGCGCCCGGCGTGCGCTCGCCGGTGACGTCATAGGTTTCGGTGCCGTCGAGACCCAAGGTGATGCGCGTGGTGCCCGGCAGGAACTCGCAGGGCAACACGCCCATGCCGATCAGGTTGGTGCGATGAATGCGCTCGAAGCCTTCGGCGACGATGACTTCGACGCCTGCCAAGCGCACGCCCTTTGCCGCCCAATCGCGCGAACTGCCTTGGCCGTAATCCGCACCGGCGATGATGATGAGCGGCTGGCTGCGCGCCATATACGTTTCGATGGCCTCCCACATGCGCATCGTCTGGCCTTCCGGCTCGACGCGAGCGAACGACCCGCGCCGCTGCTTGCCCTCGGCATCGAGGACCATTTCGTTCTGCAAAGTGGGATTGGCGAAGGTGGCGCGCTGCGCCGTCAGGTGGTCGCCGCGATGGGTGGCGTAGGAATTGAAATCCTCTTCCGGCAAGCCCATTTTTGCGAGGTACTCGCCGGCCGCGCTGCTGGCCAGGATGGCGTTCGACGGCGAAAGGTGGTCGGTGGTGATGTTGTCGCCCAGCAGGGCCAGAGGCCGCATGCCGCTCAGCGTGCGCGGCTTCGCCAGCGCGCCTTCCCAATACGGCGGACGACGAATGTAGGTGCTCTTTTCGCGCCAGTCGTAGAGCGGGCTGGGTTTTTCGCCGTGATCGAGCACCACGGTAAACATCGGGTCGTAAACCTTGCGGTACTGCTCGGGCTTCACCGACTGCTTCACCACGGCATCAATTTCGGCGTCGGTCGGCCACAGGTCTTTGAGCAGAATCGGCGTGCCGTCGTCGCGGTGGCCCAAGGCATCTTTCTCGATGTCGAAGCGCACCGTGCCGGCAATGGCATAGGCCACGACCAGCGGCGGCGAGGCCAAGAAAGCCTGCTTTGCGTAAGGGTGGATGCGGCCGTCGAAATTGCGGTTGCCCGACAGCACGGCTGTAGCGTAGAGATCGCGCTCGATGATCTCTTGCTGGATGGCCGGGTCGAGCGCGCCGCTCATGCCGTTACAGGTGGTGCAGGCAAAGCCAACGATGCCGAAGCCCAGCTGTTCAAGCTCAGTCTTCAGCCCGGCGTCTTCGAGGTACAACGCGACCGTTTTAGAGCCCGGCGCCAGCGAAGACTTCACCCAAGGCTTGCGAACTAACCCCAGCGCGTTGGCATTCCTTGCCACCAGACCAGCGGCGATGACGTTGCGCGGGTTACTGGTGTTCGTGCAGCTAGTGATGGCCGCGATGATCACCGCGCCGTCGGGCATCAGTCCCTGCGCCTCCTGCGCTCGGCCGGGCGCCAGATCGCCGGCAATGCCCTTCGCGGCAAGCTCGCTGGTGGACACGCGCGCGTGCGGGTTTGACGGACCGGCCATGGTGCGCACTACGGCGGAAAGATCGAAGTGCAGCGTGCGCTCGTACTCGGCCGCGGCCAGCGCATCGGCCCACAGCCCGGCTGTTTTCGCATAGGTCTCGACCAGCGCCACCTGCTCGTCGCTGCGGCCGGTGAGGCGCAGGTAGTCGAGCGTGTTGTCATCGATGAAGAACATCGCGGCAGTCGCGCCGTACTCAGGCGCCATATTGGAAATCGTTGCGCGATCGCCGACGGTCAAGGCCGCAGCACCCGGCCCACGGAATTCCAAATACGCGCCCACGACTTTCGACTGGCGCAGGAATTCGGTGAGCGACAGCACGATGTCGGTGGCGGTGATGCCCGGCTGCGCGCGGCCCGCCAGCTCAACCGCCACGATCTCCGGCAAACGCATCCACGAGGCGCGGCCCAGCATCACGTTCTCGGCTTCCAAACCACCGACGCCCACGGCGATGACGCCCAGCGCATCGACGTGCGGCGTGTGCGAGTCAGTGCCCACACACGTGTCGGGATAGGCGACGCCGTGCAGCACGCCGATCACCGGCGACATTCGTTCCAAATTGATCTGATGCATGATCCCGTTACCGGGCGGGATCACGTCGACGTTCTTGAACGAACGCTTGGTCCAGTCAATGAAGTGGAAGCGGTCTTCGTTGCGACGGTCTTCCACCGCGCGATTCTTCGCAAACGCATCGGGATCGAAGCCG
>JBBQIA010000095.1:0-6681 GCA_038324485.1 Lysobacterales bacterium | reverse complement strand
GGCTTCGGCATCATCATGGCAGCCGGTGCGTATCGCCGAAGCTGGGGCGGTTAAGCCAGAGCAAAGCCGCCCCCGTGTTACATTTCCAGCCGTTGCGCGGCACTTTCCGCGCGGTTTTTTGGTCTGCTCCCCATGCGCTTTTCTTTGCTCGCTGCCGCCCTGTTCGCCGTCTCAGCGTTTCCCGCTCAGGCGGCTGAAACCGACCCCGCTGCAAAGGCCGCGTTTATTGCGGAGGCCAGCGCCAAATACGGCCTCACTGCCGACGAAATCGAGGGCTGGTTGGCCAAGGCGACTTACCAGCAGAGCATCGTCAATGCCATGTCGCGCCCGGCCGAGCGGGTGAGGTCGTGGAAAGACTATCGGCCGATTTTCATCACCGATGCGCGCGTCTCTGGCGGTCGTCGCTTCTTGGCCGAGCATCGCGAAGCCCTGCAGGCCGTGGAAGACAGCACCGGCGTGCCGAAGCAATACATCGTCGCCATCATTGGCGTCGAAACCGCCTACGGCCGCATCACCGGCAGCTTTGAAGTGCTGGATGCGCTCTACACCTTGGGCTTTCACTACCCGACGCTCGGCAACCCAGAGCGCGAGGCGATGCGCGGGGCCTTCTTCCGCGATGAGCTAGCGCAGTCCCTGCTGCTGGCCCGGGAAGAGGGCATCGACATCCCGGATCAGAAGGGCAGCTACGCCGGCGCGATGGGCTGGGGTCAGTTTATGCCGTCGAGCTACCGTGCCTATGCCAAAGACGGCGACGGTGACGGCCGCCGTGATTTGTTTGGCTCGTTGCCGGACGTGTTTGCGTCGGTGGCGAATTATTTCGTCGCTCACGGTTGGGAAAAGGGCAGCCCGGTGGTGGCGCGCGCGGCGGCCGACGAGGGCGCGGCCTTTGCTCCCGCTGATTGGGAGCCGCGTTACGGCCTGGCCGAACTCGGCGAAAAAGGCTTCCGCCCCGTCGAAGCTTTGGGCCATGACGCCCCGTCCACGCTGGTAACGCTGGAAGGCGCCGCGGGCACCGAACATTGGCTGGGCTTCCGCAATTTCTACGTCATTACCCGCTACAACCGTTCGCCGATGTACGCCCTTGCCGTGCATCAGCTGGCTGAAGAGATCATCGCCGGCGATGCGCCTGCTGCAGCGCCGGGCGCTCGATGAGTCGAATGTCGTCGGCACGATTTTTTACGCGCAGCGCGGCGCTGCTAATAGGCGCTTCGCTGCTGATGGCATGCGGCAGTGGCCCGAAGCCGAAGCCCGATCCCTATGCCGGCGAGCGCGGCAGCGAGTCGCGGGCGCTTCGTGATGGCCGCGCGGCCAGCGTGGACGCGCTGCCTCCGGCACCGGGCTGCGTGCCGCCGCGAGAGCACGACGAGTCGCTTTACACGGCCGGCGGCCTTTACGCGCCCGGCGTGGCCGATAGCGCGCCGCCCGTCGCGATCGACGTCTCCAATTTGGTCGAACCGATTCCGCGGCGCGACCCCAAGGCCCGCTACGGTAATCGCGAGAGCTACAGCGTGTTGGGCCGCACCTATCGAGTGATGAATTCCGCCGAGGGCTACCGTGAGCGCGGCATGGCCAGTTGGTACGGCTATAAATTCCACGGCCGTCACACCTCCAGCCGCGAGCGCTACGACATGTGTGCCTTCACCGCGGCGCACAAAACGCTGCCTTTGCCGAGCTATGTGCGGGTGACCAATCTCGACAACGGTCGCAGCGTGGTGGTTCGAGTGAACGACCGCGGTCCGTTTCATGAGGGCCGCATCATCGACATGAGCTATGCCGCTGCGACGCGCCTCGATATGAAGCAGGCCGGCACGGCGCGCGTAGAAGTGGTGGCCTTGATGGGCCCGGACGACACCCGCTTGGCGAACGCCGAGCCCGCTGCAGCGCCTTCGCCGCCCTCG
This sequence comes from Lysobacterales bacterium, assembly GCA_038324485.1. Taxonomy (GTDB): domain Bacteria; phylum Pseudomonadota; class Gammaproteobacteria; order Xanthomonadales; family Xanthomonadaceae; genus Silanimonas. The sequence continues at coordinate 4,783 of JBBQIA010000095.1, read as the reverse complement.
CCACGGCCGTCGACGCAGCCGCGTCCCGCCAATCGCTGGGACGGCCCGGTGCCGCCCCCGGCGTCGCGGAATGTCTCTGCACAGGCTTCGGGACCGCAGGTGGTGCAGGTCGGCAGCTTTGGCGACCGCAACAACGCCGAGCGACTGGCCGATCGGCTGGCCGCTGCCGGCTTTCGCGACGCCGAGCTCGACCATGCCATCGTCGACGAGCGCAGCGTCTGGCGCGTGCGTTTTCCGGCACGAGCTGCCGAGGCCGCACGTGCACTCGCCGAGCGTATTGAGTCGAGCGGCTTGGCGCGCCCGCGCCTGTTCGGCAGCGAGCCATGAGGGCGACGCCGGATGGCGCGCGCGGTCGCTGACGTTAAGCCGCTGGTCTTTATGCTGGTGCCTCGCTGAATCCCTTTATGCCCTGGTCTGCCGCGCGCAGGCCGTCCAACCGGAGCCCTGTCGATCCCATGCGTCACTTCAGCCTGACCGTCCTTCCGCTGCTCTTTGCGGCCGCCGTCGCGAGCGCGCAGACGCCCGTTCCGCAGCCCGTTCCGCAGCCGGCCCCGCAGCCCACACCCGTGCAGCCGACGATGGCCATTCCGCCGGCGCCGAATTCGCAGGGTGCGGCGTGGATTTTGATGGACGCCACCAGCGGTCAGGTTCTGGCCGGAAAAGAAATCGACACCCCGCGCGCGCCGGCTTCGCTGACCAAAGTGATGACGGCCTATGTGGTCGCTGCTGAGCTGGCCTCGGGCCGGATTAAGAAAGACGATCAGGTGCTGATTTCAGAGCGCGCCTGGCGCGAAGGTGGCGCTGCCACCGCAGGCAGCTATTCGGGCTTCGACGTCAATACTCGCGCGCCGCTTGAAGCCGTGCTGACGGGCATGGTCGTGCAGAGCGGCAATGACGCGTCGATTGCGATCGCTGAGCACGTGGCCGGCACCGAAGAAGCCTTCGCCGACCTGATGAACAGCTACGCGGCGAAGCTCGGCATGACGCGCTCGCGCTTCGTCAACGCGCACGGTCTGGACGCAGAAGGCCAAGTGGTCTCCGCGCGCGATATGGCGACGCTCGCGCGTGCGCTGATTCGCGATTTCCCCGAGGCCTACGCGCTGCACTCGATGAAGGAGTTCACGTGGAACGGCATCACCCAGCACAACCGCAATGGTTTGCTGTGGAAAGATCCGTCGGTGGACGGCATCAAGACTGGCCACACTTCGACCGCCGGCTACAACTTGGCCGCTTCGGCGAAACGCGGCGACATGCGTTTGATCTCGGTGGTCATGGGCATTGAAACCAGCAGCCGCACCGACGCCTTCCGTCTGCGCGAAGGCGACAATCTGGCGCTGCTGAACTGGGGCTTCCGCTTTTACGAGACGCATGCCCTATTCGGCGATCAGACCGCACTGGCCACCCAGCCCCTGTTCAAAGGCGAGACCGATAGCGTCGAGCTGGGCGTCACCACGCCCGTGCTGGTGACCTTGCCGCGCGGCCGCTACGGCGACCTCAAGCCGATGATCGACGTGCCGCGCCAAATCGTCGCGCCGATTGCTGTGGGTCAGGCCATTGGCAGCGTTCGGGTGATGCTGGACGGAGAGCCCGTCGCCGAAGCGCCGCTGGTGGCTTTGAAGCCGGTGGCCGAAGCGGGCTTTTTTGGTCGCACCTACGACGAATTCCTGATGTGGTGGAACGCGGAGTAAGCCGTGTCGATCAAGTCTGATGATCCCAGCCACGGCCTGCAGTTTCCGGGCACCTTCGACATCAGCGCGATGGCGCACGTGGGCTGCGGGATTGAAAACAAGATGCCTGCGGCCCTCGAAGCAGCGGGGCTTCACGTGCATCGCGACCGCCATCGCCAGCGCCTGTCGGCGCAGGGCAAGTGGGTGTCGCTGACGTATGCCTTCGACGCCGCGTCCCGGGACGACTACGACACCGCCCACGCCGTGCTGCGCGCCCTGCCCGAGGTGAAGTGGACGCTGTAAGGCCGATCACGGTTCGCTGGCTGGGCCGGCAGCCCTACGCGCCGGTGTGGCGGGCCATGCAGCGCTACACCGACGAACGCGACGGCGAGACGCCCGACGAACTCTGGCTGGTCGAGCACGATCCGGTTTTTACCTTGGGCCAGGCCGGCAAGCCGGAGCACGTTTTGGCGGCCGGGGACATCCCGGTGATTCCGGTCGATCGCGGTGGCCAAGTGACGTATCACGGCCCCGGACAGCTGGTGGCCTACCCGCTGGTCGATGTGCGGCGCTTAGGCATTGGCGTGAAGGCGCTGGTTGAGCGCATAGAGCAGGCCATCATCGACACCAGTGCGGACTTCGGCGTGCCCGCCTTTCGTCGCAGTGGCGCACCCGGCGTCTACACCGCCGATGGCGCAAAGATCGCTGCGCTGGGCCTGCGTGTCCGACGCGGCAGCAGCTTCCACGGTCTGGCTTTCAACGTGGCCATGGACCTTGAGCCCTACCAGCGCATCAACCCCTGCGGTTATGCCGGGCAGCCGGTGACCTCGCTGCTAGACTGCGGTGGCCCTAGTGATTTGCGCCTTGTTGCTGACGCGCTCGTGCCCCATCTGTCTCTACAGTTGGGTTTGATGCCGGACTGGCGGCCGGAACTTCCGGCGCTGGACTGACCGGCCTGCCTCCCCTTACTCGTGTGCCCGCCATGTCTACGCCGTCGAAATCCATTCCGCTCACTGTGCTGACGCCCGATGCTCTCGAAGCCGGCAAAAAACAGCTGGGCGGCGACAAAATTGGCAAAAGCCCGGTCCAGTTCAGCGACATGCCCAAGCTGCGCAAGCCCTCGTGGATTCGCGTGCGGATTCCGGCGGGCAATGCGGTGCAGGCGCTGAAAGCCAAGCTGCGTGAGAACGCATTGGTGACGGTCTGCGAAGAAGCCAGCTGCCCGAACATCCACGAATGTTTCAGCCAGGGCACCGCCACCTTCATGATCTTGGGCGAGGTCTGCACTCGGCGCTGCAGCTTTTGCGACGTCGCTCACGGCCGCCCGAAGCCGCCCGACGCCAGCGAGCCGCTGAAGCTCGCCCACACGATTGCCGACATGGGCCTTCGCTATGTCGTCATTACTTCGGTCGACCGCGACGACCTGCGCGACGGCGGCGCTCAGCATTTTGCCGACTGCATTCGCGAAGCGCGCGCCCTGATGCCGGCCTTGAAGATTGAAATCTTGACGCCCGACTTCCGCGGCAAGGGCCGCATGGATCGCGCCCTCGAAATCCTTGCCGAATCGCCGCCGGACGTGTTCAACCACAACCTCGAAACCGTGCGCCCGCTCTACGCTAACGTGCGTCCGGGTGCCGATTACGACTGGTCGCTGCAGCTTCTGAAGCGATTCAAAGCCCAGCATCCAGAGGTCGCGACCAAGAGCGGCATCATGCTCGGCCTCGGTGAGGACATGGATCAGGTGAAGGAATGCCTGCGGCATTTGCGCGAGCACGACGTCGACATGATCACCATTGGCCAATACCTGCAGCCGACGGCACATCATCATCCCGTGATGAAGTACTGGACGCCTGAAGAGTTCAAGGAACTTGAGACCTACGGCTATGGTCTGGGTTTCAGTCACGTTGCATCGGGGCCGATGGTTCGCTCGTCTTATCACGCCGATCGCTCGGCGGCCGAGGCGGGCGTCATCGCCTGATGCAGCGCCCCCCGCGGTCCGCGGGTGCGACCTCCGGCACATTGACCCGAGGCGCAATCGCGGCATGCTGCTCTGAACGGATGGAACACACCTCATGCTGAAGCCGCTGCCCCTGATCCTTGCCACCCTGCTGCCCTTGGCGCTGGCCAGTGCTGCCCTGTCGCCGTCGATGGTTCACGGTGCGCCGGCCGATGGCGACAAAGCCGTGGCCGACGCGCCCGCGATGTTCCGCCCGACGGTGGACCAGCAGGGTGCGGCGCGAATGGTGTACGGCGTGCTCTCCGACAGTCGCTACGCCTACGCCCCGAAAGTGCTTGACGACAAAATGAGCGTGGGCATCTTCCGCCGCTACCTCGACATGCTCGACGGTCAGAAGCTGTTCTTCACCGAGGCCGATATCGAAGGCTTCCGGGTCTCGCAAGGGCGTTTTGACGACGCGATTAAAGGCCAAGGCCTGCAGCCCGCATTCGACATCTACGCCCTCTACATGCAGCGCGTCGCTGAGCGCGTGGACTTCGCGCGCGCGCGCCTGAAGCAAGACTTCGACTTCACCGCAGACGAAGTCTGGGCCTACGACCGCGACGAGGCGCCCTGGGCTAGCGGCAGCGACGAGCTCGATACCCTCTGGGAGAAGTACGTCAAGAACGATTGGCTGCGTCTGCAGCTGGCCGGCCGCCCTGCCGAGGAAATCCGCCGCACGCTGGACAAGCGCTACGCGCAGATGGGCACGCGCGTCGGTCAGCTGAAGCCGGACGACGCGATTGAGACCTTCATGAATGCGTATGCCGAATCGATTGACCCGCACACGAATTACATGAGCCCGCGAACGGCGGAAAATTTCTATCTGTCGATGCGCTTGTCGCTGGAAGGCATCGGCGCCGTGCTGCAGTCTCAGGATGATTACGTCGTGGTGCGCACTTTGGTGCCGGGCGGTCCGGCGGCTTCCGCCGGCGAGTTGGCGGTCGGTGACCGCATCGTGGCGGTGGCGCAGGGCGATGGGCCGATGGTGGATGTTATGGGCTGGCGCATCGACGATGTGGTGGCCCCGGTGCGCGGCGACAAAGGCACGACCGTGCGTTTGGACACCATTCCTGCGGCCAACGGCATGGACGGCGAACACCAGATCGTGTCGATTGTC
>JBBQIA010000094.1:0-6681 GCA_038324485.1 Lysobacterales bacterium | reverse complement strand
CGCGCGTTCGGCGGTGCGAGAGTCGCTCGGTATCGCGGTCTCGAGCGCGGACTATCAGGCCTGCGGGCTGGTCGCCTACGTGCAGCCGGAACAGGCGCATGCACAGACCTGCTGGCAGCGATTTCTGCCGACGGGGCCGCTGGCCCTGCTGCCCTGCGCCGACGGTCGCGTGTCGATCGTGTGGTCGCTGCCCGAAGCGGAAGCGCATCGACTTCAGGCGGCCTCGGACGAGCTGTTCAACGCGGAACTCAGCCGCGCCTCCGACCGTGTTTTGGGCGCGCTGCGCGTGGACAGCGAGCGCCGCCTGTTTCCGCTCAAGCGCCAATTGGCGACGCGCATGCATGCGGGGCGCGCTGCCCTGCTCGGCGATGCCGCGCACGTGGTGCATCCCTTGGCCGGGCAGGGTGTCAATTTGGGCCTGCGCGATGTGGCCGGTTTGCTCGATGCGGTGGACGCCTCGCAGGCGCGCGGCATGCTGCTGACGCCCAACCGTCTCGCTCGCTGGGCGCGCGAGCGACACAGCGAAAACACGCTGGCGGCGCACGCGTTTGAAACCGTGCATCGGATCTACAGCAACGCGCTTCCGGCGCCACTGGCCTTGCGCGGCTGGGCGCTGGCGGCGGCCAACCTGCCGCCGATCAAGCGACTGCTTTGGCGCCAAGCGGCGGGCTGGGCATGAACGATGCAGCGCTGACGGAAAAAACCGGTTCGGCCTATCGCCGAGAGGCCTTGATTGCCGCGCAAGCGCGCACGTGGGAGGCCGTTGACGAAATTGGCCGTCGCGTGCAGCCCGGCATGCGCGAGAGCGAGGCCAAGGCCATCGCCCATGAGGTGCTGGTCGAGTTAGGCCACGACCGACGCTGGCATCCGAACATCGTGCGCGTCGGCAGCAACACGCGCTTGATTTGGAAGGAGGCTTCGCAAGAGGACTTGGTGCTTGGCGAACACGACCTGTTCTTCATCGATTTGGGGCCGGTGTTCGACGGCCATGAAGGCGATGCAGGCACGACGTTTGTCGTGGGCGACGACGCCGAAATGCAGGCTTGCGCGGCGGCCTGTCGCGAGCTTTGGGACCGCGTGGCGACGGTGTGGCGCGAGCTGCGGCCGAGCGGGCGCGAACTGTATGCCTTCGCACGAAAGGAAGCCAAAGCGATGGGCTGGGAGTTCCACCACGACATCAAGGGCCATCGGGTAGGCGACTTTCCGCACGCCATCCATCAGACGCCGACGCTTGGTTCGATTGGGCATGTGCCCGGCGATGGCTTGTGGATTTTGGAAATTCAAATTCGCCATCCCTCGCGGCCGTTCGGGGCGTTCCACGAGGATTTGCTAGCGAATTAGCGCCGCGCGAAGACCGTGACCTCTTCGCGGTCGTGATACAGCTGCTTCGCACGAAGGGCCTTCAGCGGCCCCGCCTGCGCGCGAAAGACTTCGAGGCACTGCTGGGTTTCGTCCCAGCGCTTCTTCATCGGCAGCTTTAGGTTAAACACCGCGTTTTTGCACCAGCCTTCGCGGAACCATTCGGCCATGCGCTCGGCGACGCGACGCGGTTGTTCGACCATGTCGCAGACCATCCAGTCCATCTGCCTTGCGGGCTGCCAGCGAAAGCCGTCGGCGCGCAGGTGTTCCACCCACGGATGCCCGGCGACGGGTTCTTTCAATGGCCCGTTGTCGACGGCCACCACGCGCAGTCCGGCGCGCAGCAGCACCCAGGTCCAGCCGCCGGGGGCAGCACCCAGATCCGCGGCGCGAAAACCGTCGCGCAGTAAGGTGTGACGCTCGTCATCGGTGAGCAAAGTGTTGAGCGCTTCATCGAGCTTCGCGGCACTGCGGCTCGGCGAATTCGGCGGCTGACGCAGGCGCGGAATGCCGCCCGGCCAGGGGCTGCTGCCCTCGACGCGGCCCACGGCCAACTCAAGCCGATTGCCGGCATGCACCAGCACGTGCAGGCGCGGCTTGCGCGGGTCGGCTTTGTCGGTGAGCCAGCCGGGCTTGCGCAGGGCGGGTCGCAGCGCGTTGCCGAAGCCGCGCGCGAGCCCGGCGAATTCGCGACCTTCGTCGCTGTCGCTGTGCTCGACCATGATGTCGCCGAAGCGCAGGCCGCCGCGGAGCTCACGCTCCACTTCGAGTGCCGCGATCAGCGGGGTGATGCGGTCTTTCGGATCGAGGCCTTCGAGGACCGCGAAGGACTGCAGCTTTTGGCGCGCGAAAATCAGCGCGTCGAGGTCGAGCTGCATCTCGAGGACGTTCGCGGTCTCGCACACGAAGCGCACGACGCCGCTGCCGCGTTCGGTGGCCGCATGGCCCCAGTGGCCGGCTTCAGCGGCGCGCAGCGTGAGTTCGGCGGCCAGTTCGGGTTCGAAGCCGGGGCGGCAATAGGCCAAGACGGCGGGTGAGGAAGACATTCAGTACACCTTGCCAGCGCGGGCGTAATCGGCGAGTACGGCGCAGGCTTCGTCGCGACGCAGGTCGGTGACGACCGCGATGCCGCGCTGCTCTAGTTCACCGCGCCAGTCGGCGGGCAAGGGGCCTTCGTCGAAGCCGGCCAGCGACTCGACGTCTTCGGCGCGAGCGCCAATGAGCAACCGATCAATGCCAGCCCAGACGCTGGCGCCGTAGCACATGCAGCAGGGCTGCGAAGACGTGGCCAGCGTGATCGGCCCGCGATCCGCATTAAGTCGAAACTGCTGCAGACGCTGCTGGCTGGTGGCGAAGGCCATCATTTCGGCATGCGCGATCGACGTGGCGTGCGGCACCACGCGGTTCACGCCGATGCCGATCAGCCGGCCTTCGGGCGAGAACACGGCGGCACCAAAGGGCCCGCCGCTGGCGTGGGCGACGTTCAAGGCCGAAAGCCGGATGGCCAGCGCCATCTTGGCGTCGTCCTCGGCGTAGTCAGCATTGGCATCGACGGCCTCGTGCACCCACGCGGGAAGGGTGAGGTGCACCTGGGCATACAGCATCAGCGAACGGCCTCGCCATCGGTGGCGGGCCCGGCGGCGCAGCGGCCTTCGATGCATTGGCAGCCAGCGATGTCGGCGAATCCACAGACGGCCATCATGTCGTTCTTCGCGCAGTCGGCCTTCACCTGTTCGGGGAAGGTCGGGCTGTCGACGTTGACGCAGGCCGGGTAGTAGCCGCAGCAGTTGCCGACGTTTTTCACCGCGCAGTCGGCGTCGGTGCGGCAGGAATAGTCGACCTTGCCGGGCGCTCCGTCGGAGGGCGCTGCCACGGCCTCATTCGACAGCGGCTGAGCGATCAAGGGCTGGCCGCTGGCGTCTTTGGCGGGGTCACTGGTCGGCAGTACGAGGTCCGGCGGTGGCGGCGCGGTGGATACTCGTTCGGCGTCGGCCTGACCGCTGCCGGCATTGCCGCCGGCGCAGGCGCTCAAAGCCAGCAGTGCGCCGAGCAGGGCGCTCAGGGCGAGGGTCGGACGGAGGAGGGCAATGCGCATATCAGGCTCCCTTGTTGGCCCAGCTGTCGCGCAGGGTCACGGTACGGTTGAACACCGGCTGCGCCGATGTGTGGTCGCGGCGATCGGCCGCGAAGTAGCCCAAACGCTCGAACTGCACGGCGGCTTCGTTGGGCAGCGCGGCCGCAGCGGGTTCTAAGTAGCCGCGAACGACGCGGATCGAATCGGGATTCAAGTGGTCGCGATAGGTCTTGCCGTCGGCATCGTCATCGGGGTCGGCCACCGAGAACAGGCGGTCATAGAGTCTGATTTCAGCCGGCACGCCGGCCTTGGCGCAGACCCAATGAATGGTGCCTTTGACCTTGCGGTTCGCCCCTTCCATCCCGGGCCGGCTTTCGAGATCGAGGCTGCAGCGCAGGGCGACCACGGTGTCGCCGTCTTTGATCACTTCGTCGCACTTCAGAATGCCGGCGCCACGCAGGCGCACTTCGCCACCCGGCACCAAGCGATGGAAGCCCTTGACGGGGACTTCCATGAAGTCCTCTCGCTCGATCCACAGCGCGCTGGAGAACGGCACCTCGCGCTGGCCGCGCGATTCGTCCTTGGGGTGATTCGAAAAGCGCAGGTGCTCGACGTGGCCCGTCGGCAGGTTGCTGATCTCGACGCGAATCGGGTCGATGACCGCCATGCGGCGATCGGCCTTGGTGTCGAGCACGTCGCGGATGCAGCCTTCAAACACCGAGAAGTCGATGAGCGAATTCTGCTTCGAGACGCCCACTCGCTCGGCCAGCAAATGCAGGGCCTCCGGCGGCACGCCGCGGCGGCGAATGCCTTGCAGCGTCGGCATGCGCGGGTCGTCCCAGCCGGCAACCAGTTTTTCCGTGACCAGCGCCAGCAGCTTGCGCTTGCTCATCACGGTGAAATTGATGTTGAGCCGCGAGAACTCGATCTGACGTGGCTTGGCCGCTTCATTCGGCACGCCGCGCGCCGTCAGCGGCGCGAGTAGTTCCGGGTGCCGATGCAGGCCGACGTGGTCCACGGCCCAGTCGTACAGAGGGCGATGGTCTTCAAATTCCAGCGTGCACAGCGAATGCGTGATGCCCTCGATGGCGTCCGACAGCGCATGGGCGTAGTCGTACATCGGGTAGATCGGCCACGCATCGCCAGTGGCCTGATGGCTCACGTGCTTAATGCGATACAGGGCGGGGTCGCGCAGATTGATATTGCCGGAGGCCATGTCGATCTTGGCGCGCAGCGTGCGTGCACCATCGGGGAACTCGCCGGCGCGCATGCGGCGGAAGAGATCGAGGTTCTCATCGACACTTCTGTCGCGGAAGGGCGAGTGCCGGCCGGGTTCGGTGAGCGTGCCGCGATAGTGCCGCACGTCCTCGGCGCTCAGGTCGCAGACGAAGGCCATGCCGTCGCGGATGAGCTGCTCGGCGCCCAAATAGAGCACCTCGAAATAATCAGAGGCGTGACGCAGCTCATGCCATTCAAAACCAAGCCAGCGCACGTCTTCCTTAATAGCCTCGACGTATTCCAAGTCTTCTTTTTCTGGATTGGTGTCGTCGAAGCGCAGGTTGCAGTGCCCGCCGAACTCGGCCGCGATGCCGAAGCTCAGGCAGATGGCCTTCGAGTGACCCAAGTGCAGATAGCCGTTCGGCTCTGGCGGAAACCGGGTGTTGATCAGCGCGTGCTTCCCGCTGGCCAGATCGTCACGGACGATGTTGCGGATGAAGTCGGTGCGCGCAACGGCCTGTTCGCCGGCGACGGGAGTGGGGGAGTCGGTCATGGAGCCCGGAGTATGAAAATTCGGCCATGAGTTTACCCCGCGGGCCTTGCAGGTCGGCGTTCTGGGGCCAGATGGGCAGGCAAGGGCGGCTTTGCGCGCCGTGTCAAAGAACGTCAAACGCAGGCGTGGTGCGATACAGTTCGACGACTCGGCGCCAGGACGGCACCGCCTGCTGGATTCGATCATGCACTTCCGCCTCACCACGTTTGCCCTGGTCGCTCTTGCCCTGCTCATTTTGGTGGCGGTAGCTTTGGCGCCAGCAACGCGGATGGACTTGGCGCGGAGCAGCACGCCCATTCAGGTGGCATCGACGGCGGCACCGCCTGATGTGCCTTTGGCCGACATTCTTAGCGGGCGTTATCAGCCGGGCTTCTTTCCCTCATTGGACGGCGCTGTGCAGGCGAGCCCGCGCGCCGATAGCGTGGCGTGGCTGCGACTACAGACGCGATTGCCCGACCAAGCCAGCGACCGCCAGTGGTTCGTTCGCTTAGAGCGCGCGCCGGTCGATCGCGTCGCCGTGCTTTTGGCGCGGGATCCAGCGAACGAAGTGGCCGAGAGCCGGTACTTTCGATTGGGCAGTTGGGATGCCCGATGGCCTGATGGGTTTGTGCTGCCGCTGCCGGCCGACATGGCTGGCGAGACGGCGATTTACGTGCGGATCGAGGGCAATGTTGATGCCGACCTGCGCCCGCAGTTGATCGATGGCGGGGTGTTGGCCGAGCGCGAGGCCGCATCCCTGCGCCTGTTCGCGCTGGTCTATGGCGTGCTGTCGATCGCCTTCCTGCTGTGCTTTGTCCGGCCCATCCGTAAGGCGGGATCGGGTTCAGGCGGCGCGGGCGTCGCCATTGTTATCGCCGTTGCGACGCTGGCCATCGCGCTGATCAACGATCAGTTGCCGGTGCCCATGCGCGCCGTGCTGGAGCCTTGGCTAGGCGGCGGCTTGGTCTTCGGCACCACGGTGCTGCTCGCCGGCTGCCTCTTGCTGGTGGCGCGTCAGCAGTCCGGATTGAAATCCAATTCCACGACCTTGGCCCTGTGGTACCAGCGCATTGGTATCGCGCTCGTGTTGCTGGCGTTTCTCGGGGTGCAGGTGCCCGAGTCTTACGCCGACGTGCTGCGCCGCGCGGCCGAACTGATTTGGTCGCAGGCGTGGCTGCTGGTGCTGGTGGCCTTTGCGATGGATCGACGTCGACTGCGTTCGGTGCCCATCGTGCTGATGGGCCTGTTGATCGTCGCGCTCATCGTTCGTGGCTTGGCGGCCACGGGCGGGGTGCCGCCTTCGGCCTTGGCCTTGTACGGCTACCAGTTTTTGATTGCGCTGCTGATGCTGTCTTTGGTGTTGCTGCCGTGGATGCGCAGCTTGCCCGTGGACGCGCCGAAGGCGCCGGAGCCCACGCCGGAAGTGCCGCTGGCAGAACGCTGGACGCAGGCGGAAGCCAAGATGGTCTCGGCCATCGATGCGGCGCTGCGCTACGGC
>JBBQIA010000093.1:0-6779 GCA_038324485.1 Lysobacterales bacterium | reverse complement strand
CGCCGGTCGATCAATCGCTCGTCGTTCCATAAGTCTTCGCAGATACTAAGGCCGGCGAATGTCCCGCCAATCTGGATGAGGTTGGCGGTTTCGGTTCGCGGGCCTGGCTCAAAATAGCGGCTTTCATCGAAGACGTCGTAGGTGGGCAAGAGGGTCTTGAAATGCCGGCTGAAGACCTGCCCGTCGCGGAGCAGCGCGACGGCGTTATGCAAAGGTCGGCCGACGGGGTCGGCGTTGCGGTCGGCGTAGCCGACAATCGCGTCAATCCCTTGGACCCGTTTGGCGATGAGATTCAGCGCCCGCAGATTGTCGTCGATGAACTGTGGCTTAAGCAGCAAGTCTTTCGGCGGGTAGCCGACAATCGCCAGTTCAGGAAAAACCACCACCTCCGCGCCGCCGGCCTTGGCGCGGGCGATGTCGTCAACGATCTTGCGACTATTGCCCCGAATGTCGCCGACGGTGGGGTTGATTTGAGCCAGTGCGATTCGCATACGTCGATTCTATGCGTCCAAAGCCGACGAAGAAACGGGGCGCGACAACGGGGCGTAACAACCGAGCGTTTTCCCTCGGGGGCATCTCTTGTTAACATCGCAAGCGGAGTTGTATGGCGCAAATCAGGTTTGAAATCTTCAAAGATGCCAAGCGGTTGACCGCGTTCGAGCCAGTCGCCGCCATGGCGATGGGGCCTGAATCCGTGCCGATCCCTGGCGAAGTGTTGTTCAAGGACGGCTATTTGCAACTGCCCAAGTCGATCGAGCAGGCGACGGGGGTGGCGTTGCTGTGGGATGTCGGGCCGCTGGGGACGTTTCATCTTGAAACCACGCGATTGCCCCCGCGCGACAAGCCGTACAACCTCAACGTGGAGTTGGCGCGGTTTCGCTTGATGAAGATCGTGCAGAAGCAGGAAGACTGGAATCTGTTCGATTTCCGCCGGGCCGAGAAGTTTCAGCAGACCTTCCGCGAAGCGCAGGGAATGCTGGCCGAAGCGCTGGGCAAGCTCGACGACGCTCCTGCCGCCGCGACCTTGGCGGATGAAGCGCTGGCGATGGCGGTGGATTTGTCGGAGCAACTGGCGCAGTTTCACGGTGAACTGCTGCTCAACCGCCGCAAGGCCGCCGGCACATTTACCAAGCATCCGGTGGGTTGTCGGGTGAATTCGACCGTCCGCAACGACCGCTACCGCGAGACGGCCGCCACGCAGTTTGATTACGCGGTGTTGCCAATCGGCTGGAAGCAGTTGCAGCCGCAAGAAGCGTCGTTTGAGACCGAACCGGTGGATGAGTGGATCGAATACTTCAGCCGTCGGCGGGTGCCGATCATCGCCGGGCCATTGATCAATCTTGGCGAAGGGTGCGTGCCGGACTGGATGTTCATCTGGGAGAATGATTTCGACACCCTGCGCGAGATGGCGTACGAATATGTGCAAAAAGTGGTTCACCGTTACCGCAAAGCGGTGGCCGTGTGGAACGTGTGCGCCGGGGTGCATACGAACAGTAGCTTTACGCTCAGTTTTGAGCAGATTATCGAGCTAACCCGCCTGCTGGTGAGCCAGGTGAAGGCGATTTTGCCCACCAGCCGCACGTTGATCACCATCACCCACCCCTTTGGCGAAACGAGCAGCCGCAAGCCGACGGCGGTTGCACCGATTTTGTACGCGGAAATGGTCGCTCAAGCAGGGATCAACTTTGAAGCCTACGGGCTGGAGATTGAAATGGGCGTGCCCGCGCCGGGCAAGTTCACCCGCGATCTGTTTCAACTGAGCGGGCTGCTGGACCGTTTTTCGACACTAGGTCGGCCGGTGTCGCTGACCGCGCTGGGCGTGCCCGGTCGCAACACGCCTGATCCGGGGGCGTCGCCAGGCGAGAAGCTCAATCCTCAGCAGGCAGGCCGATGGCATCGCCCGTGGGATCCGCAGCTTCAGGCTGAGTGGATGCAGGCGGTTTATGAAATGGCCCTCAGCAAGCCGTTTGTCGAGTCGATCGCCTGGGCTAACCTGGCGGATATCCACCCGACGTTGCCGGGAGGCGGACTGCTGGATGATCTGCTCAACCCCAAGCCGTCGTTTGTACGGCTTCAGGAGATGCGAGAAAAGTTTCACTCGTATCAACTGCCGCGAAAAGGGTAAGCACTGCCGGAGGGTTGACCCATGATGCCCTGGACGCTTGGCCAACGGCGGGCGTTGATCGCGGTGGTGGTGGGGGTCGCATTGCTCTGCGCTGCGCGGTTTGTCTTCACGCCCGCATTTATCAGCGATCCCCAGCCGGCCGAGCCGATCCGGTCGGCGGATTTGGCGGACCGCCTCGACCCAAACGTCGCCGACATCGCCACGCTCTCAGCCCTGCCGCAGATTGGCCCGGGGCGCGCCAAAGCGATCGTCGCCTACCGCGAACAGGCCCGGGCGCGCAACCCTGATCGACCCGCCTTTACTGCACCAAGCGACTTGATGCTGGTCAAAGGCATTGGCCTGTCGATCGTCAACCAGCTTGAGCCGTACCTGATTTTTCCATCCAATAAGCAGAAATAGACCGCCCCAACGGCCGCGATTGCTCACGTCGGGTTGGGGATAAAAGGCCCGCCGCGGCAATCCTTGAGATAGTTGAGGCTATAGACCTGCCCGGTGTACTCCAGTTCGCCTCGATAAACCGGATCGTGGAACCCTTCGATGTCGATAAAGCCTTGCCACTTGTGTTGGCGTAAAAGGTCAATGACGGTTTTCCAGTTGGTATCACCAAAGCCGGGGTGACGGTGCCAGATAAATGGCTTGCCGCCGCGCAGCCCGCTGGTTCGAATTACGTCCCAGGCGACGGTGGCATCTTTGCCATGAACGTGGAAGATTTTGCCCGTCGGCAGCAACTGGCGAAGCTGGGGGATCGGGTCAATCAGCGAGTTGAGCTGATGGCACGGCTCCCATTGCAGGCCGATCTGCTTGCTGGGCAGTTCGTTGAACATCATGTCCCAGGCAGCCGGCGCGTGGGCAATGTTGAAGCGGGGCTTGTCCCATGTGCCGCCCATGTCGCAGTTTTCAAACGCGATGCGAACGCCGTGATCCTCCGCCTTTTTCGCCAGTTCGCCCCACACCTTTTTGTATGCGGCCATTGATTCGGGCACCGGCTGGCCTTCCATCGCCCCGGCAAACCCGCCGACCAGCTCCGCCCCGAACAGCTTGGCTGCTTCAATGCACTGGCCGAACTCGTCGGCATGCTGCGGGTTCATCAGTGGATTGCCGAAATAGCCAATCGAACTGATCACCGCCTTGTCGCCAAGCACGTCTTTCAACTGCTTGGCGACTTCCTTCATATCCGCGTCAATCTTCTGCCAGAACGTCAGCGAAAAGCTCTCAAACCCATGCGGCAAAAGCTGCGGAATAACCTTGGCCGCACTGATCATGCCGCAAAGCGTGCCGATGCGAATATCCTGATGCCCTGCCATGGAATGCGCTGTCATTGGAAAATCCTTGGTTGAAAGAGGACTAAAAGCGTAATCATCAGGCCAGACGGGCGAATTCAATTTAGAGGCGCAACACCAGATAAAGAGAACACCGCCGACTATGATTCCCCAGAAGTATACCGACGCTTTGAATCTTTCCAAGGAACGACGATGAACCACTCAAACGCGTCCACCATCCCCTCCGGTTCGGCCGCTGTCGTTGATCCGGTTTGCGGCATGACGGTGACTCCGCCGACGAAGGCGGGCAGCGTCGAACACGGCGGCCGGACGTACCATTTCTGCTCCGCGGGCTGCCGCGCGAAGTTCGAGGCCGACCCCGAAAAGTACCTCAAGAGTAAAGACGAAGGTAGTGATACTGCACCACCGCCTCCGCCGGCCGATCCGAAGTTGGCGGGCGCCGTCTACACCTGCCCGATGCACCCGGAGATCGAGCAGATCGGCCCCGGCAACTGCCCGATCTGCGGCATGGCGCTGGAACCGAAGAATGCTGCGGTCGAGGCCGACGACGGCGAATACCGCGACATGCGCCGGCGGTTTTGGGTGTCGGCCGCCCTCGCGCTCCCGATGCTCCTGTGGATGATCGCCGACCTGATCCCCGGCCGGCCGCTGCACGGCTTGATCTCGCCGCGGGCGGCGCAATGGGTTCAACTCGTCCTCACGCTGCCGATCGTCGCGTGGGCGGCGTGGCCGTTCTATGTGCGCGGGTGGCAAGGGGCGGTGCGGCTTCGCCCGAATATGTTCACGCTCATCGCCATCGGCGTGCTCGTCGCGTTCGCCTACAGCGTCGTGGCGACCGTCGCGCCCGGCGTCTTCCCCGCCGAGTTCCGCGGCGACCTGGGGGCTATGGGGCCGGGCGTGGTCGGCGTCTACTACGAATCGGCGGCGGTCATCGTCGCACTCGTGCTGCTCGGTCAAGTGCTCGAACTCCGGGCCAGGGCCAAGACGAGCGGGGCAGTGCGCGAGCTGCTCGATCTCGCCCCGCCGACGGCCCTTCGTGTGACGGACAACGGGGAAGAAGAAGTCCCGGTCGAGCAACTCAAGGTCGGCGACCGCGTGCACGTCCGCCCCGGCGGGCGCGTGCCGCTCGATGGCGAGGTGGTCGAAGGCAGCAGCCGCGTCGACGAGTCGATGATCACCGGCGAGCCGAACCCCGTTAAGAAAGATTCCGGCGATGCCGTGACCGGCGGGACGCTCAACGCCACCGGCAGTTTCGTCGCGCGCGTGACGGCGACAGGCAGCGACACGACGCTGTCGAAGATCGTCAACATGGTTGGCGAAGCGCAGCGGTCGCGCGTGCCGATCCAGCGCCTCGCCGACGCCACCGCCCTCTGGTTCGTGCCGGCGGTCGTGCTTTCGGCAATCCTGACGCTCGTCATCTGGCTCTTCATCAGCCCGGCCCTGGCGATTATCACGGCGGTCAGCGTGCTCATCATCGCCTGCCCGTGCGCGCTGGGCTTGGCGACGCCGATGAGCATTATGGTCGCGGTCGGTCGCGGGGCGAAGGAAGGCGTGCTGGTCAAGACGGCCGCGGCGCTAGAGGCATTTGAGAAGGTCAGCATTCTTGTCGTGGACAAGACCGGCACGCTCACTGAGGGCCGGCCCGAACTGGTGACAATCGAGCCGGCAGAGGGCGTTACCGAAGCCGACCTGCTGGCCGACGCGGCGGCGGTCGAGCGCAGCAGCGAACACCCCCTGGCGGAGGCGATTGTTCGCGGTGCAGAGGCGAAGAGCGCGGAGAAGCGCGAGGCCAACGGCTTCGACAGTACCACCGGCAAGGGCGTGGCTGCTGATGTCGGCGGCCGGCGCGTCGCGGTCGGCAACGCGGCGATGATGAAGGCCGAGGGCGTCGACGTGCCCGCCGACCGCGCCGACGCGCTGCGGCGCGAAGCGCAGACGGTGATGTTCGTCGCGGTCGGCGGGAAGTTCACCGGCCTGCTCGGTGTGGCCGACCCGATCAAGCAGACCACGGCCGAGGCGCTGAAAATGCTCCATGAGGAGGGCGTCGAGGTCGTGATGCTCACCGGCGACAGCGGCGCGACCGCCGAAGCGGTCGGCAAGAAGCTCGGTATCGACCGCGTGATCGCCGAAGTCCTGCCGGAAGACAAGGAGCGGACGATCCGCGAGCTTCAGGAGCAAGGGAAGAAGGTCGCAATGGCCGGCGACGGCGTGAACGACGCGCCGGCGCTGGCCCGCGCCGACGTCGGCATCGCGATGGGCACCGGCAGCGACGTCGCTATCGAGTCGGCCGGCCTGACGCTCGTGAAGGGTGACCTCCGCGGCGTTGCCAAGGCCCGCCGGCTCAGCCACGCGACGATGCGAAACATCCGTCAAAACCTGTTCTTCGCGTTCGTCTATAATATCGTCGGCATCCCGCTCGCTGCCGGCGTGCTCTACCCGGTGACCGGCTGGCTCCTCAGTCCCATGTTTGCCGCCGCGGCGATGTCCTTGAGCAGTGTGAGCGTGATCGGCAACGCCCTGCGGCTGCGGTCGGCGAAGCTTTGAATTGTCGACTGCGTTCCCACCTCCCATCCGCCGGCCGTGGACAGGACAGACCCGACGGGAACATAGCGGCTCTGTTGCGACCCTTGTTAGCGGTGCCTGATGATCATGAGGTTGTGGACGTTCACATTTAAGCGCAGTTCCATCTTTGGGCGGTGTGTCGTGCGCGTGCAGCGTGTCGCGGAGGTTCCGCTTGATCATACTCATCACGCACTCGACTTGCGCCCGCTGGCGATGCGGTTTGCGCTTGTGGCTCCCACGCTGCGTCCGATGCCTCAGCCGGCGGCATCGGCCGCTCGGGGCCTCGATCGTCAGCACCTGGCCCGCGCCGTCGTAGGCGTACAGCTCGCTGTTGCTGCTGCTGAGCGCGTTGTCCTTGTACAGCCGGTTGCCATTGCGGTCGTAGCCATAGGTGAAGCCAACCACGGTGCTCGTGCCGTTTGTCCAGGTCTGACGCGCCACCCGCCCGAAGCGATCCAGGGCGGTGCATTGATCGCCAGCGTCATAGACATAGGAGTGAACGAAACGAAGAGTCATACACTTTCTACCGGAATCGATCGGCGTCTGCGTCACCTTTTCCGCTCCCAAACAATCAGTAGTGACCCGAATGCCATTCACTTAAGCCCGTAAAAAGTCGCACTGATCGTAACTCCTTGCCAGAACTTGCGTTATGGGATTTGCGCTAGGGGCCGGTTTCGTTGAGGATGGTTTGTTGTCAAACCTTTATCCAACGGAGGCCACGGATGGCATCAGTCTCGACGTCATTGCGGCGGATCAGGCAGGACCTGGCCGAACATCTTCCCGACTCGTCTATCGTCGCCGCCTGCGCGGCC
>JBBQIA010000092.1:0-6953 GCA_038324485.1 Lysobacterales bacterium | reverse complement strand
ATCGGCGTTTTCGCTGAGCTGCCAGCCGGCCGAGACGGCGCGGTCTTCCAAAGCCTGCACCACGGGAATCACGATGGCCGAGTCGCCGTTGCCAACCACGGCAATGACGGTGGCTGCACGCGCGACAGCGCGGCGCTCTTCGCGGGGCTCTTGACGCGCTTCGCGACGATCGGCGACGGACGTCGCAGCCGGGCCGGCATCGGCGCCGGCGTAGCCGCCGCCCGAGTTGCCCGAAATGGCCGTGCCATCCGAATCATCGGCAATCGCGCTACCGGATGCCGCCGCACCCGCCACACCGACGGTTCCGGCGGCGATGGCGGCGGCAGACGAACCCGCACCCTCATTCGCCGCAGCGCCTGAGGCCGAGCCATCCGCACCCGGCCCACCAGACCCTGCGCCGTCATTCGACGGCGGCACTCCATCGTCGCCTCCCGACGCCTGCGTCACGGCAGCAGCAGCGGCGACCTCATCCGACGGCGCGCCAAACATTTGCCACGCGCCAAAGCCAGCAGCGGAGAGCAATCCCGCACCCAGCACGGCGGCGATGACCATCGGTGCTTTCGAGGGCGATGAGCTTGCGGCAGGCGCTGCCGGCGGCGATGCGCCCTGCAGGGTCGGTGCATTGGCGGCCGAAGCAGCGGCCGAACTCACCACCGGCGGCGGTGTCGGCTTGCGCTTGGCGGTCGGCGTGGTCGGCGGCGCGGCGTACATCGTCGCCGCGGCGCCATCGGGCTTGCGAATTTGCAGGCCCAGCTGCGTGCCTGCGCCCGCCACCAGCGGGTGTTTTTCTAGATCGGTCACCAAGTCAGCGGCGCTTTGGTAGCGATCCGCCGGCTCCTTCGCGACCAAGCGCGTCAGGATGCGCGCGGTATCGGCGTCGACCTCTTGATTGATCTCGCGAATGTCCGGGATCTCGGCCTGCACGACTTCAAGCATCAGCTTCAGCGGCGACTCGTCCGAGAACGGCAAGCGCCCGGTGAGCGATTCGAACATCACGATACCCAGCGCGAACAAATCCGAGCGCGCATCAACCGCCTTGCCCAAGCAAATTTCCGGCGAGAGGTAGCCGGGCGTGCCGACAAATTCGCCGGTACCGGTGAGCTTGGCGTCGAACTCTTGACGGGCTAGCGCAATGCCGAAGTCGGCGATCTTGATGCGACCGCGCAAGTCGAGCATCAGGTTGGCCGGCTTGATATCGCGATGAACCACGCCGCGCTCGTGCGCAGTCTGCAGGCCACGCGCGGTCTGCAACAAAATCTTCAGCACGTCGGCAATCGGCAGCCGACCCTCGCGCTTGATGAGCTGCGAAAGGCTTTCGCCCTCAACAAACTCCATCGCAAAGAAAGGCTGATTGTTTTCTTGGCCGATGTAATAGACCTGAATGATGTGCGGGTCGTTGAGCGCCGCCATCGAACGCGCTTCGCGAAGAAAGCGCTCGACTAAGTTCTGGTCGTGGGCCAAGGCCGGCGACAGCTCCTTGATCGCGACATAGCGCGTGAGTGCCGGCTCGTAGCCTTTGTAGACGACGCCCATGCCGCCGCGGCCGAGTTCCGAGACGATTTCGTAATGACCCAAATGCTCTTTCATGGCGTCGATCCGTATTTTAAGGGGGGGAATTCCGCATCCTACGCCGTCGCGGACAGGCTGCAATGCGGGCGGCCACAGGCCCGTTGCTACACTCGAACACATTCAGAAAAGGAGTGGTCGATGAAGCGTCGTGACGTGCTGAGGGGCGTGGGAGTGGCGGCAGCGGCGGCGGGCTTGACGGCCTGCGGCCAAGCCAGCAGCCCGAGCGCCGTCGGGGCCAGCGCCGAGGCCCCCCGCCAATGGAAAATGGTCACCAGCTGGCCAACCAATTTCCCCGGTCTGGGCAGCGGTGCGGCACGGCTTGCCGAACGCATTACTCAGGCCAGCGGCGGCCGAATCACCATCAAGGTCTTTGGCTCAGGCGAGCTGGTGCCGCCCTTTGAAGTCTTCGACGCGGTGAGCCGCGGCACCGCCGAGATCGGCCACAGCGCCGCTTATTACTGGACGGGCAAGGCGGCTGCAGCGCCCTTCTTTTGCGCCGTGCCCTTCGGCTTGAACGCGCAAGAAATGACCAGCTGGCTGCGCTTTGGCGGCGGCCTCGAGCTGTGGCGCGAGCTCTATGCCCCCTTCAATCTGGTGCCCTTCCCGGCCGGCAATACCGGCGTGCAGCTGGCTGGCTGGTTTCGTAAGCCGATCAACGGCGTGGCCGATTTGCAGGGTTTGAAGATGCGCATCCCAGGCCTTGGCGGCGACGTGCTGCAGGCGGTGGGCGGCGTGCCCATCAACCTGCCGGGTGCCGAGATTTTCAGCAGCCTGCAAAACGGCGCGATAGACGCTGCGGAATGGGTGGGGCCCTACAACGACCTGGCGTTTGGCCTGCACCGGGTGGCGAAGTTTGCTTACTTCCCCGGCTGGCAGGAGCCCGGCCCGACGCTAGAGGCCATCTTCAATAAGCCGGCCTTCGACGCGCTGCCGGATGACTTGAAGGCCATCGTCGACGCCTGCTGTGCAGCAGTGAATGACGAGATGCTGGCCGAATACACGGCGCGCAATCAGCAGGCACTGGACAACCTGGTGCGCGAGCACGGCACGCAGCTTCGGCGCCTGCCGGACGACGTGCTCTCGGCCCTGAAGCGTGCAGCCGATGAGGTGCTCGAAAGGCTGGCCGGCAGCGACCCCATGGCGCGCCGTGCCTACGACAGCATGCGCACATTCCGAGCGCAGGCGCAGGCTTGGCACTCGGTGTCGGAAGAGGCCTATTACGAGGCGCGACGATGAACACGCAGGCCAAGTCAGCAAGCCTGCTGATGGCGGCGCTCGTTGCGCTATCAGGATGCGGTAGAACCCCGGAATCGACCTCGACCGCCAGCGCATCGGTGGCCGAAGCCCATGCGGACATCGCCAGCCGGCTTGATCTCGCCGATCAGAGTGCGTTCGAGGATGCGCGCCGCGGCTTTATCGCGGCCCCAAGCGGCACAGTGATGGACGACAAAGGCGAAGTGATCTGGGACCACGAGGCCTTCGCCTTCGTTGATGGCGACGCTCCCGACACCGTCAACCCCAGTCTCTGGCGGCAGGCGAAACTCAATAATCAGGCGGGCTTGTTCAAGGTCACGGAGGGCATCTGGCAGCTTCGTGGTTTCGACCTCGCCAACCTCAGCCTCATTCAAGGCAATACCGGCTGGATCGTGGTCGACCCGCTGACTTCGCGAGAAGCTGCGGCGGCCGCCATGGCCTTCGCGCGCCAGCATCTGGGCGACCAGCGTGTCTCGGCCATCATTTACACACACAGCCACGTCGACCATTTCGGTGGTGCTCTCGGCGTAATGTCCGCCGAAGAGGCCGCCGAACGACAGATTCCCATCGTCGCCCCGGCCGGATTCATGGACGAGGCCACCAGCGAAAACGTGCTGCTCGGCGTCGCGATGGTCCGCCGCTCTGAATACATGTACGGCAAACACCTGCCGCGCGATGCCACTGGCGTCGTCGACAACGGACTCGGCAAGGCCGTGGCATATGGTCACGTCGGTCTGCTGCCACCCACCATGGAATTGCGCAACGACATTGAAGAGCATCGGATCGACGGCGTGCGCTTTGTCTTCTACAACGTTCCCGGCAGCGAGGCCCCGTCGGAGTTTACGTTTGCGTTGCCGGAGATGAAGGCCTACAACGGCGCCGAACTGCTCAGCCACACCCTGCACAACATTTACACCTTGCGCGGCGCGAAAGTTCGCGACGCGTTGCGTTGGGCGGGCTACATCGATGCGGCGAAGCCGCAGGCCGCCGATGCAGAGGTGTTGTTCAATCAGCACCATTGGCCAGTGTGGGGACGCGACAACATCGACGCGTTCATGTCGGCGCAATCCGACATCTATCGCTACCTGCACGACCAAACCGTGCGAATGATGAACGCTGGAATGACCGCGCCCGAGATTGCCGAGGCCATGGTTTTGCCGGAGGCGTTGGATCGCCATCTGTCGACGCGCGGCTATTACGGCACCGTTCGCCACAACGTCAAAGGCATCTATCAGCACTACCTCGGCGCTTACGACGCTCATCCGGCAAACCTTGATGCACTGCCTCCGGTCGATGCGGCACGCGGCTATGTGGCGCTGGCCGGCGGGATCGAGCCGCTGCTGAACACGGCACGAGAAGCGCAAGCTCGCGGCGAGCACCGCTGGGCGGCCGAACTGTTGAAACACGCGGTCTATGCGGCACCCGACAACGCCGACGCACGCGGCTTGCTGGCGGATAGCTTCGAGCAATTGGGCTACGCCGCCGAGTCGGCATCGTGGCGAAACGTCTACCTCAGCGGCGCCCAAGAGCTGCGCCAAGGCGCCCCTGAGGAAGGATTTTCTGCGGCGCGAATGCGCGACCTGCTCGCGCAAACGCCCATCGAACGATTCCTTGAGCGCATGGCGGCCTCGATGGACGGCCCAGCGGCCGGCGACCGCGTAGTGACGATCAACTTGGTGCTCACCGACGTGCCCGCCAGGTACGTGCTGCATCTGGAAAACGGCGTGCTTCGCCATCGTGCCGGAGAACCGGACCCGTCCGCCCAAGCGACGCTGCGCCTAACTCACTCGGTTTTTCTCGACCTGATGACCGGCGAAGCCGGTGCAGGCGCCTTGCTGAGCTCGGAAGACGTCAGCATCGAGGGCAGCGTCATCGAGCTCGGTCGCTTCTTCGCGCTGATCGAAAAGGCGCCGGGCAACTTCCCCATCGTGAGCCGCGACTAGGGCGCGGCGGGCGTATCGAGCGCCAAGCGAACCATCGCCGGCGCATGGTCGGAAGGACGCTCCCACGTGCGCGGCTCGCGGTCGATGGAGGCCTCGGCGCAATGCGGCAGCAGGGCGCTGGACAGCAACACCAGATCGATGCGCAGACCCAAGTTGCGCCGGAAGCCGGCTGCGCGGTAATCCCACCAGCTGAACACGCCGCCGTCTTCGTGCTTTTCGCGATAGCTGTCGTGTAAGCCCAGCGCCAGTAGGCGCTTGTAGGCGTCGCGCTCGGCGGTCGAGGTCAAAATGCTGTCGTCGGTCCACGCTGCCGGGTCGTGCACGTCGCGATCGTCGGGCGCGATATTGAAATCGCCCAGCACGACCAATTTTGGATAGCGCTGAATTTCCTCAGCCAGCCAGCCCTGCAGGGCCTCCAGAAATCGCAGCTTGTAGTCGTACTTGTCGCTGCCCACGGACTGGCCGTTGACGACGTAGAGGTTCACCACGCGGACGCCGCCGATGGTGGCGGCGATGACGCGCTTTTGCTCGTCATCGAAACCCGGGATGCCGATCTGCACGTCATCAAAGGAAAGACCATCGGCCACGCGCGCCAGCAGGGCCACGCCGTTGTAGGTCTTCTGCCCCGAGAACACCGAGCGATAGCCAGCGGCGGCAATCTCGGTATCGGGAAAGCGATGGTCTTCGAGCTTGGTTTCTTGCAAGGCCACAATCTGCGGCTGACGCGAACCGAGCCACGCCAGCAAATGCTCTTGGCGGGCGTTGAGGGAGTTGAGGTTCCAGCTGGCGATGTTCATGCCGCCAAGTGTAGCCGGGGCCCGGGCAGGCTACGCTTGGCTTTCACTCCCCAGCGCGACCGATATGCCTCGGATCGTCCAACGCCTACTGAGACAACTGCGCGCCGACTATCGTCGGGCGATCATCACGTTATTCGGCAGCTCAGCCGTTTTGGTGATTTTCCCGTTTGCGATTCTTCGGTTCGCTCAAGGCAACTGGCTTGCCGGCTTCGCCGACTTTCTTATCGTTATTGGGATCGCGTGTGCAACGGGATACGCGTGGCGAGGCGGCGACCTAACCCGAGCCGGCGTCGCCCTCTTACTGATCACTCAGGCCGGCTGTCTTGCACTCGCGGCACTGCTCGGGCCAGTCGGGGTGCTCTGGCTCTTCCCGGCAACCTTGGCAAACTTTCTGCTGGTCCGCCCCAGACTGGCCGCTGCAGCCACGATGCTGTCTATCACCGCGGTCCAATTCATCCCGGACGCCTTTCAGTCCTCGCTTGATCGACTCAGCGTTGCGGTAACGCTCAGCGTCGTAGCCGTCTTTGCCTATGTGTTTGCGCTCGGTACCGCCGCACAGCGCGAGGAACTCGAAGAACTCGCAACGCGTGACGCGCTGACGGGCGCACTTAATCGCCGCGCGATGGATGCCGAAGTACTGATTGCGATAAACGCACACCAGCGCAGCGGCCGACCGGTAACCCTGATGATGCTCGACCTCGATCACTTCAAGCGGGTGAACGACCAGCACGGGCACGAGGTGGGCGACATGGTGCTTCGGGATTTCGTGGCTATTTTGAAAAGCGTGACGCGCGGCACAGACCGGCTTTTCCGCTACGGCGGCGAAGAATTCGCCCTCCTGATGGAGCACACCGACGAGATCGCGGTTGGCCGAGCCTTTGCCAACCTGCGGCGACAAGTGCACGAGTCTTTGGCCGCGAACGGCGACCCAGTGACGGTGTCGGCCGGGGCGGCCGTTTTGCGCCACGGCGAAGACCGCGAGGCTTGGTTTGCGCGCGCCGATGCGGCGCTGTACCGCGCCAAACAAGGCGGGCGCCACCGGCTGGAAGTGGACGGCCGCGAGACCTGATCGGGGTCAATCGCACATCGCCCCGGCTTGGGCTATGGTTTGGCCTTCACGATGGAATGAATCCGGCCCTGATGCATCCCTTTGTCGACACCGTGCGCCAACGCATGCGGACCGACTTTCGTTTGGGCATCTATGTCGTGTTCGGCGGTCTGGCGATTCTCATCCTGTTTCCGATTGCGATGTTTCGTTTCTACCAGGGCTTTACGCTGCTGGCCGTCATCGAGCTTGGAATCATCGCGTTCTTCATGGGCACGGTGAGGCACGCCTGGGGCGGCGGCAATCTGGATCGCTTAGGCGTTGTCGTGGCGACGGTCGTGAGCA
>JBBQIA010000091.1:0-6972 GCA_038324485.1 Lysobacterales bacterium | reverse complement strand
CGACAACCTCAACTGCTCAGAGACTTTCGCCACGCTTAGAGTTGTTGGTGAGTCGTTGGACACTGAAACCCTGACTCTGATGATCGGGCTTGAACCGACTATGGAGATTACTATTGGAGACACTCGCCCTTCTGGAACGCGCCCTCGAACTGAAGCGATTTGGACCTACAGCACACAGTCACGGGTTGATTCAAAAGAGTTGGCGAACCACGTTGCCTTTCTGATCGCCTGTCTCCCTCGCGGATTTAGGCATCTCGTGCCCCCTGGATGCCCGACGGAAATTCAATGTGTGTGGCGTTCTTCATCAGGTCATGGTGGGCCGGTGCTTCCGTCGGGCTTGCTTGCCAAACTTGGTAGTGAAGGCATCGATCTCGATTTCGACATCTACTTTGATGACATCGACGAGGGCGGCAAGAAATCGGCAAGAGCTTGAACTATGCGATAGCTCCAACGCCCCCCGCCATCACTAGCTGAACGATATAGCGCCCAGATTCTGCACCCCCAACGCAAACGCCCCGCACAAAGCGGGGCGCTGAGCATGCAATTCGCGGCGACCGCGGTTTCGCGGTGCATCACGAACTGGCCCGACAAGCGGGCCTACCGGTATTAGGCCGACGCCTTCTTAGCCGGGGCCTTCTTCACCGCAGCTTTCTTGGCCACGGCCTTCGCAGGCGTCGCCTTCACGGCCGTTGCAGCGGCTTTGACGATCGTCTGATGCGGACGAGCATTGCCGTAGGACGCGTTGTAGCGCTTGCCCTTGGCGGTCTTGCGGTCACCCTTACCCATGGGACACTCCTTAATTCTGGTTTATTGATCGGAAAGGGGCGGAAGTGTAGCACCCGCCGACGCGCAAGCCGCGTGCCCGTGGCCATGCGCCCGACGCAGGTTGACGATGTGGGCGGCGGCCACCAAACCACCGGCGACGCTCATGACCAGACCGTGCGCCAAAGCGTGGTCGTGAATGGCCGGCACGAAGCGTTCGACAATCAGCAATCCCATACCCGGAAGCAGCAGGCCCCAGGCGAAGAATCGGCCGTGCGCGCGAATGCTGTGACCCACCGACAGCGTGGCGAAGATGGCGGTGAAGGCAAGGAAGAAGCCTTCGAACGCGTGCGAAGCAAGGAATTCGAGGCCAAGGGCCGGAAGGAAGGCCATCGCCAAAGGAAGCACCGCGCAGTGCACCGCGCAAAGGGTGGCCGCGCCTGCGCCAAGGCGGTCGTACCAGCGACCGCGTTCTTCAATTCGTTCCGCTGCAGAGTGGGCAATGGACATGAGCGTTTGGGGTCTTTCGAAAGGACTGAAATAGTATAACATCCAGCGTCCCCTACCCGGTCCTACCCACCCATGAATCGAGTGTTCCCGCGTTCCGCCCTTGCCCTTGCCATCCTCGTGGCGATCGCCGCCCCGGCCGCTCACGCGAACGAAGGCAGTCATTCCCACCCGCACAACGCCCGCGAGCAAGCCCGCACGCTG
Organism: Lysobacterales bacterium; assembly: GCA_038324485.1. GTDB lineage: Bacteria > Pseudomonadota > Gammaproteobacteria > Xanthomonadales > Xanthomonadaceae > Silanimonas. The sequence continues at coordinate 5,499 of JBBQIA010000091.1, read as the reverse complement.
GCGGAAGTGAAGGTGACGGCCACCGCCCTCGACACCGCGCTAGACGAGCTGGTTCGCCCGGCCGACGTCCTGACCGGCGTCGCACTGGACGAGCGTCGCGCCGCCACCCTCGGCGAGACGATTCAGTCGATGGCCGGCGTGCAGAGCAGCGGCTTCGGCCCCGGCGTCGGTCGCCCGATCATTCGTGGCCTCGACGGCAGCCGCGTGCAGGTGCTGGCGAACGGCCTGTCCTCGCTGGACGCCTCCACCGTCAGCGTTGATCACGCTGTGTCGGTCGAACCCTTCCTGGCTGACAGCATTGAAGTGTTGAAGGGCCCGGCGAACCTGTTCTTCGGCACTGGCGCCATCGGCGGCGCCGTCAACGTGGTGGATCGCCGTCTTCCGACCGAGCGCGCCGAGCGCTTCATCAGCGGCCGCGCGGAACTGCGCACTGGCAGCGGCAACGACGAAACCACGGGCTTGATGCGCGTGGACGGCGGTGTGGGTCCCTGGGCATGGCATTTCGACGGCCTGCTGCGCGATACCGCCAACATCGACATCCCCGGCTTTGCCTACTCGCCTGCGCTGCGCGCGGAAGAAATCGCTGAGGGCGAAGACCCGGCTGACTTCGAGCGCGGCACGCTGGAGAATTCCTCCACCAACACCCGTTCGCTGGCCGGCGGCGTGTCGTTCTTGGGTGACCGTTTCTTCTGGGGCGCGTCGCTGTCGAACTACGGCACCGAGTACGGCATTCCGGGTGCCCACAGCCACGGCGGCGAAGACGAGGCCGTTCGCATCGACCTCGATCAGAACCGCACCGACTGGCGCTTGGGCATGAACGATCTGGGCTTCCTGCAGCAGATCTCCCTGCGCGGAACGATCAGCGACTACGAGCACGTGGAGTTGGAAGGCAGCGAAATCGGCACGCGCTTCTTTAACGACGCCACCGAGGCTCGCCTTGAAGCCGTGCAGAAAGAGCTCTGGGGCTGGAACGGCGCCATGGGCCTGCAGTACGGCGACCGCGACTTTGAAGCCATTGGCGATGAAGCCTTTGTGCCGCCGTCCAACAGCACCGATGAGGGCATCTTCATCATGCAGGAGCGCAACTTCGGCGCCTTCAAGCTGGAACTCGGCGCCCGTCACGACCGCATCGACGTGGCCTTGACCGACGGCTTGGCGGAGCGCAAGTTTGAAGCCAATAGCGCCTCGATCGGCTTGGGCTGGACGCCTTCGGACCTGTGGCACTTCGCGCTCAACTTGGATCGCGCCGAGCGCGCTCCGACGGCCGAAGAGCTCTACTCGGAAGGCACCCACGTGGCGACCGCAACGTATGAAGTCGGCGACCCGCTTCTGGACGTCGAACGCGCCAATCGCGCCGAGTTGGGCGTGCATTTCCACGGCTCGCGCTTCGATGGTCGCGCGGCGATTTACCAGACCCGCTTCGACAACTTCATCTACTTGTCGGAAACCGGCCTTGAGATCGACGGACTGCCGGTTCGTCTATGGACGCAGGCCGACGCTGATTTCCGCGGCTGGGAAGTGGAAGGCACGGTGACCTTGGCCGAAGCGGCAAACGGCAAGTGGACCCTGCGCGGCTTTGCCGACGGCGTGAAGGCGGAGCTGGACGCGGGCGGCAATCTGCCGCGCATTGCGCCGGGTCGCTTTGGCACCGAGCTGGGCTGGACGATGGACGCATGGCGCGCGCAGCTGGGCGCAGTGCGCTACCGCACGCAGAACGACGTGGCCGCCGACGAGACCGCAACGCCGGGCTTTACGCTGGTGAATGCGCAGGTGTCCTACCACTGGGACACCGAGACCTTCGGCTGGGAAACCTACCTGCAGGGCAGCAACCTGACGGACGAAGAGGCGCGTTTGCACACCTCCTTCCTGAAGGACGTGGCGCCGCTGATGGGTCGCAACCTGACCGCCGGGATTCGCGTGTTCTTCTGATCACGCGCTGCGCTGTGGCATGAAAAACCCCGCCTTGTGCGGGGTTTTTCTTTGCGCCGAAGAAATCGGGCGTTGATGCGGCTCATCGAGGGCGCTTATTCCTCGCGGTAGTCCTCGCTGTCGTCGTCCGCGACAGGCCGGCCGGCGGGGTCCTCGTCCATGTCCTCGTCACCGCGGCTCCTGGCTTGCGCCGCCTCCAGCACGGCCTGCTGCTCGTTCGAGAGCTTGCCGATATGAAACGCCGCGTAACCCGCCAGCACTTGCTGATTCAGCGCTTTACCCAAAATTTGGCCAGGAAACGGCGCCACAATATTGGTGCGGCGATTGGCAACGGGGTCGACCACATAGCCCAAGCGCTGGCCTAAACGTACCGACTGCCCGAGTTCGATTTCCGAGAACAAGAAGCCGCCGGAGTTTGTGCGTACCCAGCTGGACTCCTGATAGATCGGCATCGTGGTAGGCGAAAGACCATCGTGCGCCTCGGACTCCAGCAGCCCCATGCGATGCATCAGAGAGCGAATGGCGTCGGCGGCGGGCTCGATGTGCTGCTCTTCCAAAAACTGCGGCGCGCCCACTTCAAAGGTGACGGCCGGAATGCCGGCACCCACAGCCGCTAGGCGCAACATGCCGCGTGCGCCCGGACTGTGCAGCACCAAGGTTTGACCAAAGCCGCGAGTGAATTCGAGCACGTCGGGGTCGGTCAGGTCGGCGCGAATTTGCGGCAGATTGACGCGCTGGAACGATCCCGTATGGAAATCGACCAAGGCGTCGCAGCGGCGCACCACGTCATTGAAGAAACCATGCGCCATGCGCGAGGCAATGCTGCCCGAGCGCGTGCCGGGGAAGAAGCGATTGAGGTCGCGGCGGTCGGGCAAGTAGCGGCTGTTTCGGCTGTAGCCGAAGACGTTGACGATGGGCGCGGCGATGAGCGTGCCCTCCAAACGCGTGGCGTCGACCTCCTCGCCGATGCGGCGCACCACTTCGATGCCGTTCAATTCATCGCCATGGATGCCGGCGATCAGGCACAGCACGGGGCCGGGCTTGGCGCCGTGGACGACGGTGATCGGGCTAGGCAATTCGCCACGGCCTAGTCCATCCGGCGGCCGCCACTGTAGGCGCTGACGGGTGCCGGGTAACACGAAGCGGTCGAGCAATTGGAAGGGCGTGATCAGTTCGGTGGGCGCGGCTTCGATGCGCGGCGCTTCCAGCAAGGGCGGCGGACGCGGCCCGACCGGCGTCGGCGATCGCGGCGGCGCGGAGGGAAAATCCTGCGGCGCGGCGAAACCGGGTGTGGTGAACAGCAGACCCAGCGCGACGGCAAGCAAACGGTGCTTCATGCGTCACGCTCCGCCAAGCACGCGGCGCAATGGCCGAGCACCTCAAGGTAGGACGAAATCGGATCGAAGCCCTGCTGACGGGCCAAGGTGTCGAGGCTGGCAGCGATGCTTTCGTCTTCCAATTCTTGGGCGCTTTCGCAGGTTTTGCAGATGAGGATCGGCACGACGTGGCCCGCCAGAGGGTGGTGGCAGGCCATGAACGCGTTGACCGACACCAGGCGATGAATGAAGCCGTGTTCCAGCAAAAAATCGAGCGCGCGATAGACCGTAGGCGGCGCCGAAGCACCTGGCCCGCCGCGCATGCGCTCGAGCAGGTCGTAGGCCTTTACCGGCTTACCGGCCTCAGCGATCTGCTTCAAAGCTTCAGCGCGAATGGGCGTGAGGTTCAAACCGCGCTCGCGGCAGGCCTCCGCAACGGCGCGAGCAAAGGCTTCAGCGCCGTGGGTATGCATCTCGGGATTAGCGCACACGCTGCCGGCATGCTGGTGCGAAGTGGACTTGGCCATGCGATGAGCCTACCGCGGCCCGCGTGCTCAGGGCGTGCGGTCGGCGATCTTTTGCAATGCGGCGTCGATGCGCTTTAGGGCCTGATCCCGGCCGGCCAGATACACCGTGTAGTCGATCGACGGGCTGACCTGCGTACCGGTGATGGCCACGCGCAGTGGCTGAGCCAGTTTGCCCATACCAATGCCGAGTTCGGCCACGGTGTCGGCGAGACTTTGATGCACGGCCTCCGGCGACCATTCGGCCTGCACCGCCAGACGCGCGCGCATGCCGGCAAGCGGCGCGGCGGCGGCCTCGACCAAATGTTTGTCGACGGCAGCATTGTCGTAGTCGGCCAGCGGCGCGTACCAAATGCGCGCGCGCTCGGCCATTTCCTTCAGCGTCTTGCAGCGCTCGGCCAAAGCCACCACCACTTCGGCCGGCTTCGGGCCGCTCTGCGGGTCGATGCCTTGGTCGCGCAAATGCCATTCCAGATGCACGGCCGTGGCGGCCGGATCATCGGTCTTGAAGTAGTGCTGATTCAGCCAATCCAGCTTGTCTTGGTCGAAACGCGAGGCGCTGTGGTTGACGTCCTCAACGCGGAACAGCCGAACCATGTCTTCCATCGAGAAGATTTCTTGGTCACCGTGGCTCCAGCCTAAGCGAACCAAATAGTTCAGCAGCGCGTGCGGCAGGTAGCCGTCGTCGCGCCACTGCATCACGCTCACCGCACCGTGGCGCTTCGACAGCTTGGTGCCGTCCGGGCCGAGGATCATCGGCAAGTGGGCAAAGCGCGGCGGCTTGGCACCCAGAGCCTCGTAAATATTGATCTGACGCGGGGTGTTGTTGACGTGGTCGTCGCCGCGAATGACGTCGGTGATGCCCATGTCCAAGTCATCGACCACCACCGCAAAGTTGTAGGTGGGGAAGTGGTCGGAGCGCAGGATGACGAGGTCATCAAGTTCAGTGTTCGACCATTCGATGCGGCCCTTCACGGCATCGTGGAAGACCACACTGCCGGCCTCCGGATTGCGGAAGCGGATGACACGATTCGGGTCATCGCGGTAGGGCGCGTTTTCGCTGCGGTACTTGCCCGAATAGCGCGGCTTTTCGTTTGCGGCCATGGCCGCATCGCGCGCGGCCTGAATCTCGTCCTTGGTTTCGTAGGCGTAATACGCCTTACCGGCCTGCACCAGTTCAGACGCGACTTGGCGGTAGCGCTCTAAGCGGTGCGTTTGATAGATCGGGCCTTCGTCCGGGCTCAAACCCAGCCACGCCATGCCGTCGAGAATCGCCTGCACGGCCTCGGGCGTGGAGCGCTCTTGGTCGGTGTCTTCCACGCGCAGCACGAACTGGCCGCCGCGGCTGCGCGACTCTAGCCAGCAGTACAGCGCGGTGCGAGCGCCACCAATGTGCAGGTAGCCCGTGGGGCTCGGAGCGAAGCGGGTGCGGCAAGTCATGGCAAAAGAATCGGGTTCGGCACGGGGGCGCTAGTGTACTTGGATGGCGGGGCCGCATAATCACAGGCTTCCGACGCTACCCCCGAGGCCGATCCATGCGCCCGATGCTTGCCGCCCTCGTGCTGGCTGCCCTGTCCTTTGCCCTGCCCGTCCGCGCCGTGGTGGCGCCCGCGCCGACCGATGCTGTGACCACACCCGAGGTTGCGCAGACCGCCCTGCCAATGGTGCGCGTGGCGCTGGAGACGCGCTTAGGCCGCGTGGTGCTGGAGCTGGACCCGGCCCGTGCGCCG
>JBBQIA010000090.1:0-7003 GCA_038324485.1 Lysobacterales bacterium | reverse complement strand
CATCGCAACGGCCGCGTCAAACACCGTCTGAAAATGGCCGCGATTGGCGAGGCCGCTCAGCGCGTCAATGCGGCTAAGGCGCACATAGCGGTCGCGCTCGGTGCGCAACTCAATGTCGAGGTTGAGCTTGGCTTCGTACTCGCGGTTGGCGCGAACGATGGCGGCAATCAAGTACAGCAGGCAGATGCCCAGCATCAGCATCAAGCCCTGCTGCCCGCCTTCGACGGCCATCGCGGCCATCGTAGGCAACACCATCAGGGCCACGCCGATCATCGCCGGGACGCAGCGCACGGCGTAAAGCTGCGCGTAGGCCGTCGAGAGCGCCACCACGCCCAGCGCAGTGATCATCCGTGACGCGGCAAATGCAGGGTCCATCCACGCCCATGCGCACAGCCCACCCCAGAGCGCCGCCATGGCCAGCAGCAGGGTCCACCACAGAGCCTGTGCGCGTGACGCAGCGGCGTCGTCGGGCACAGTCGCGCTGGGCAGAAAGCGCAGAGCAGCGAGCACGCACAGGCCGAGTGCGCCCAGCGCCGAGCCCAGCGGGCGAAGCGTTAGGGCTTCACTGCTCAGTACGATGAGCACCCACGAAAACACGTAGAACACGCCGCCTAGCAGCGAGCGATCGCGCAGGTCGACGAGGCGCTGTCGGGCAGAAGTAAGGGTCGCGGCGCGACGCAGCGCCGTGATGGTGGTCATGCGGGGGAGAGACATGTGGCCATTATCCGTGGCTCTGGCGTGAAAAAACGCGGCCACAGCGCCTAGGCCCACACAAAACACATCTTTTCATCGCGACACAGCGATATTATTCAGGCCCCACCGTGCGACGAGCAGCCATGGCCGTTTCCTTCGAGTTCTTTCCGCCCAAAACTGACGAGCAGCGTCTGCAGCTCGATCGAACCGTCAGCAAGCTGTCGGCGTTCTCGCCGCGCTTCGTCTCGGTCACCTTCGGCGCGGGCGGCTCGACCCTCAGCTATACGCCGGAAACCGTCGGCCACCTTCGCGAGAAGCACAGCCTCGACGCCGCGCCGCACTTGAGCTGCGTAGGCGGCACTCGCGACGAAATTCGCCACCTGCTGCATCGCTATCGGGACATGGGCTGCACGCGCCTCGTGGCGCTTCGCGGCGACCTGCCCTCGGGCATGGGCGCGCTCGGCGAGCTGCGCTTCGCCGAAGACTTGGTGCGCCTGATTCGCGAAGAAACCGGCGATGCCTTCCACATCGAGGTGGGCGCCTACCCGGAAGTGCATCCGCAAGCCGATGACGCCGTGGTCGACCTGCGCCACTTCGCCGCGAAGATGGCGGCCGGAGCGGACAGCGCGATTACGCAGTATTTCTACAACGCCGACGCGTACTTCCGTTTCGTTGACGCAGCACGCGCGGCCGGCGTTCACCAGCCCATTCTTCCCGGCATCATGCCGATCTCGAATTTCACCCAGCTCAAGCGTTTTTCCGAAGGCTGCGGTGCGGAAATTCCGCGCTGGTTGAGCAAGCGTCTCGGCGCATTCGGGGACGACGCGGAAGGCCTGCGCGCTTATGCGGCCGACGTCGTGGCCGAACTGTGCCGACGACTTTTGGCGGGTGGCGCGCCGGAACTGCACTTCTACACGCTGAACCTCGCGAAGCCGACACTGGCCGTGCTGGAGCGCCTGCGCTAGCGTTCGCGGCGCATGCCTCGCCTTCCTCTCCTTCTGCCGCTGCTGCTGGCCCTGCCCTTCGCCAGCAATGTCGAGGCCCAGACTTCGGCCATCAACCGCTGCGTGGCCAGCGATGGCAGCGCGGTGTTCACCGATCGCGCCTGCGACAGCATGGATGCCAGACCCGTTGTGCCGCCACCGGAAGCCAGGACGCGCAATGACGACACGGCGCCCGCCGTCCGCGAATGCCCGCGACGACCCGAGGCGCTGATTCTTGCCGTGGAGGCCGCGTTTGCCCGCGCCGACGGCAATCGCTTGGCGGCCCTCTACGACTGGCGCGGTCGCTCTCGCGCCGCGGCCAACGCGGTGATGCCGCGTTTGGAAACCCTCGCAGGATCGCGTCTGCTGTCGGTGCAAAGCGCGCACAGCGCAGACGCCAGCGACGACGCCGAGCTCGCTGCGGAAGCGGCTCAAGCGCCACCCGACCGACTGCGCATCACCCACGCGCCCTCGGGACTCGGCCCCGGTGAAGTGATCGAGTTTCGGCTGCTCCACGCCGCGGGCTGCTGGTGGATTACCGACTAGCGGCTTCGCGAAGCGCAAGCCCCTACAATCGCGAGTCCCCACGAAAAGGCCTACGCAATGAGCCAGCAATACCCGCCCTACGTTTGGCAGAACGGCAAGATCAAGCCCTGGGCCGAGGCCACCGTCCACGTGATGGCGCATGCGCTGCACTACGGCTCCTCGGTATTCGAAGGCATTCGCTGCTACGCGACGCCCAACGGCCCGGCCATTTTCCGTTTGGAGGACCACACGCGGCGCCTGTTCGCCTCGGCGAAGATCCACGAGATGGTCATTCCTTACACCGTCGAAGAACTCAACGCCGCCTGCAAAGAAGTCATCAAGGCCAACGGTCTCGGCCCCTGCTACCTGCGCCCCATCGCGTTTCGCGGTCTCGGCGGCTTTGGCCTCTCGGCCGATTGCCCCACCGACGTCGCCGTCGCCGCCTGGGAAATGGGCCGCTATTTGGGTGCCGACGTCGTCGAAGCCGGCATCGACGCCTGCGTGTCCTCTTGGCAGCGTTTCGCGCCCAACACCATTCCGGCCGGTGCGAAAGCCGGCGGCAACTACTTATCTGGCCAGCTGGTCGCTCGCGAAGCGCGCCGCTTAGGCTTCGGCGAAGGCATCGCGCTGGCCAGCACCGGACTGCTCAGCGAAGGCGCGGGCGAAAACCTGTTCCTCGTCATGGACGGCGAGCTGCACACCACCCCGGTCTCGGCGGCGCTGCTCAACGGCATTACCCGCCACACCCTGATTACGCTGGCGAAAGAAGAGGGCCTGCGCATCGTCGAGCGCGACCTCCCGCGCGAGTACCTCTACCTCTGCGACGAGCTCTTCATGTGCGGCACGGCCGCGGAAGTCACGCCGATTCGCAGCGTCGACGGCCGCCAAGTGGGCACCGGCAAGCCGGGACCGATTACGCGTCGTTTGCAGGAGCTGTTCTTCGGCCTGTTCGATGGCCGCACGCCCGACCGCTACGGCTGGCTCGACCCGGTCTAAGGCCTCAGGCGGCGTCAGCGCGAAACACGAGGGTGGCCACTGCGCCGCCCTCGGGGCGCGCCTCCACGCCCACCTGCCACGCATACAGGTCGCAGAGTCGGCTGACGATCGACAGGCCGATACCGCCGCCGCCCGTGCCTCCTGCGCCCGACCCGCGATAGCCGCGCTCGAACAAGCGCTTCGCGTCTTCGGGACTCAGGCCCGGCCCGCTGTCGAACACCTGCACGCGGTCCGAGCTCAGCTCGATGCGCACCTCGCCCTCGCGGGTGTATTTGCAAGCGTTGCCGATGAGATTGCCCAAGGCCACGGCCAGCACCGCTTCGGGCGCTTCGGCATAAACGTCTTCGCCGGGCGCGACCACCACGGTCACCGGCAAGCCCGCCATCTGCGCGCGGTTCGCCTCGGCCAGCTGCTCGACCAGCTTGCGCAGGTCGGTGTGGCCTAGGCCGCGTTCTTCGCGCGAAAGCATCAGCAGGGCCACGGTTAAGTCGGTGCACTGCTGCGACGCGCGCTCGATGCGCATCAATCGCGTGCGGGTTTTCTCGTCAAGGTCTGGCTTGGTCAGCAGCAGTTCGGCGGCACCTCGAATGACCGCCAAGGGCGTGCGCAATTCGTGGCTGACGTCGGCGTTGAATTCGCGGTCTCGGCGAATCGACGCGTTCAGTCGATCCGCATAGTCGTCGAAGGCTGCCGCCAATTGCCCTACTTCGTCGTCCGCAAAACGTCCTGCAAGTTTCTTGGCATCTGCGCCCACGCGAAGCTCGCCAATCCGTCGCGCCAGCTCACTCACCGGCTTCATCACCCGCCGCGAGGACCACAGGCCCAGCACCAGCGACAGAAAAGAAAACACCAGCACGGCACCGACCAAGGCATACGCTAACTGCCGCTGGCTAAGGGCCTCTTGCCGGTAGCTGTAGCGCAAAAATCCGATGACGTCGCCCGAGCGGCTGATGGCTAATTTGTAGGCATCCGGCTGGCCGCGCGCGTCTTCACTCTGAAAGCTGTGCACGCCGTCGGGCAAGCCGCGCCATTCCTCAGGGATAGAGGGGCTGCCCTCGCGATAGGCGAACAGCAGCACCTTTTCGTCCGACAGCGCGTAGCCGGCATCGGGCTCGGGATTCGCTTGCTTGAACGCGCTAAAGGCCGTGGCTTCCTTCATCAGAAAGTCGCCGATCAACTGGCTCTCAAGCCGGTCACGCAGGATCAGCGTGGCCAGCGCGAAGGTCGCAGTGAGCGCAAAGCCCAGCAGCACGAAGGACACAACCAGTCGGCTTCGCAGCCGACGGCGGTAGCGCATGGCCAAGGGCTCAGCCTGCCGCCGCGTCCGGGTCGGCGATGCGATAGCCGATGCCATGACGAGTCTGAATCAGCGGCTTATCGAAGGGCTTATCGATGGCGGCGCGCAGACCGTGGATGTGGACGCGCAGCGAATCCGAGTCGGGCAACTCTTCGCCCCAGACGCGGGTTTCCAAATCCTGTCGCGGCACGACGGCCGGCGAGGCCTCCATCAAACCCGTGAGGATCTTCAGCGCCGTCGGATTCAACTGCAGCAGCTTGCCCTGACGACGCACTTCCAGCGTGTCCAGATTGAACTCGAGATCAGCCACGTGCAGCACGCGCGGCTGCGCGGCTTTACCGCGACGCGCCAGCACCTGCAGGCGAGCTTCGACTTCTTGCAGCGCAAAGGGTTTGACGAGGTAGTCGTCGGCGCCGGCATCAAATCCGGTGAGCTTATGGTCCAGCGAGTCGCGCGCGGTCAGCATCAGCACCGGCGTTTGCTTGCGAGCGTCTTGGCGCAGACGGCGGCATAGCTCGAGGCCGTCCATGCCGGGAAGATTGAGGTCCAGCACCAGCGCGTCGAAATCGTTGACCACGGCCAAATGCAGGCCGGTCACGCCGTCAGCGGCGAAGTCGACGGTGTGCCCGCGGTCTTCAAGGTAGTCGCCGAGATTGGAGGCGATGTCGCGGTTGTCTTCGATGACGAGTACACGCACGGTCGGATTCCTACTGAAGCGAATAAGAAACGCAGTATGGGCTTTTGCTCGCCGCTTCTCGGAACGCAGGCCCAACGGCCGAAGCGCAGACAAAAAGAAGGCCCGGCCGATGCATGCTCTGCATCGACGCGGGCCAAAAAAGCTACTGCCCCGATTACCGTTTCCGCCGATGGGCGCCGAGGGCGCCGACGGGAGTGACGGTCAGCGAGAAGGCTAGGCCCGAAGGCATTCAATATTCGTTAATTTTCGGAGACAGAAAGGTTAACCGGCGCTTCGAACGCGCCGCCGCGGGGTCGGGGCCTTGATCAAGCTCAGTGAGTAATCGATCACTTTTGCCGCAATATCGATGCCCGAGGCGGCCTCAATGCCCTCAAGACCGGGCGAGGAGTTCACCTCCAATAGAAGCGGACCGCGGCGTGATCGAAGGAGATCGACGCCAGCCACGCCTAAACCGAGGCAGTTTGCAGCACGAATCGCCACGTCGCGCTCTTCGTCGCTCAGCGCCACCAAGGCCGCCGAGCCGCCGCGATGCAAATTGGCGCGGAAATCGCCCGGTGCGGCGCTGCGTTGCATGGCGGCCACCACCTCGTCACCGACGACAAAGCAGCGCAAGTCGGCGCCCTTGGCTTCGCCGATGAATTCCTGCACCAGGAAATTCGCGTACAGCCCGCGAAACGCCTCGATGACGCTGCGCGATGCGGCGGCGTCCTGTGCCAGCACCACGCCGCTGCCCTGCGTGCCTTCGTTGAGCTTCACCACATGCGGCGCCGGCCCGACCATGTCGATCAGGGACGCGCTGTCGTCGGGGCTGTCGCCGAAGACCGTAATCGGCAGGTCGATGCCCTCGGCCGCGAGAATTTGATGGCAGCGCAGCTTGTCGCGCGCGCGCAGGATGGCGTCGGCCGCACTCGGCGTGGCCACACCCATCAATTCGAGATGACGCAGCACCGCCGTGCCATGAAACGTGACGGTATGACCGATGCGCGGGATGGCGACGTCGGGCTTCTGCAGCGGACGGCCCTTGTAACGCACTTCGAAGGCGCCGGGCGCGACCTTCAGCGCGCAGCGCATCGGGTCGATAACGCGCACGGTGCAGCCGCGCTTCCGCGCCGCCTCGATTAAGCGCTGGGTCGAATACAGCGCGGGGTTACGCGAGAGGATCGCGAGTTTGGTCGGCATCGGGTTCACCTAAAACGAAAGAGCGCTGTGGGTCGACGAGGAATCGTCCAGCCATGGCAGTGCGACCGAGCAACATGGGAAACAACATCCCACTGCGCTTGGCAAGATTGATCTCGATCGGCCAGACCTCGCCCGCAAGCGCGAGACGGGTGCGGATAAACACGCGTTCGGTTCGATGACCACCCGAGTCGGTGACCTGACGACGATCCAGGACCTTCGCTTCCGACCAGCGCTGCGTCGTGGAGACCTTACTGCCCAAATCGAAGCGCACCCACTCCACGCCATCGCGCCACTCGAGCCCGATGTGCTCGACATGCAGGGCCGAGCTGCGCGCGCCGGTGTCGATCTTTCCGCGAATGGCCGTAATGCCCAAATCAGGCAGCGCCAACACCTCGCGCCAGCCCAGCACTCTCGATGACGCGTGTTCGTGCATGAGGAGGCCGGTGGCGAAGATGGAGCGGGTGATGGGAATCGAACCCACGTTCACAGCTTGGGAAGCTGTTGCCTTACCATTAGACGACACCCGCGATGGCGCGGATTATCACCGCCACGCCGGCCCCACCGCAATGCAGGGCAAGAGATGCAGATTCATCTAAATGGCGAGCCTCGCGAGGTCGCTGAAGGCTTGCTGCT
>JBBQIA010000089.1:0-7009 GCA_038324485.1 Lysobacterales bacterium | reverse complement strand
CTGGCAAACGACACCAGCACCGTGCCCTCCAGCCAGCCGAATAGCGCGCCAGCGGCCAGCGTCATCACCGCGGCACCGGGAATCGACAGCGCGGTGACACCGACGTAAGCCAGAAAGAACAGCCCAGCGGCCTGCCAAGGGTTCGCGGTCACCGCCGCACGCAGCGAATCGGCTTGGCCTTTGAGCGCATCGAGCGTGAGCCACTCATTGGCGCCAGTCATCCAAAGGGCAAGCACGGCGGCGCCGAGCAGCAGCAGGATGACGAGCGGTTTCGCGCTCGAGGTTTTCGAAGTCATTGGCTTTCCATAGGTCTAAATGACCGTTCGTTGCTGGGCCGGTGTGGGTTACACCGACCCCGACGCGGCAAGGATTAGCGCGATTTCATCAGCCGCAGCGCGATGGCGCAGCCCAAGCCCCAAGCCCCGTTCAAAAGCAGGGCGCCGACGATCAGCTTCGGGTCCCAGCCGCCGGCCATCGGCATGCCTTTCAGCGGGAACACCACGAACAGCGCGACGGCGCTAGGGCCCACGGCGCCGGCGATGACCCAACCCCACCACCAGCGCGAACCCGAGAGCTTGGCCAGAAAGGGCCCGAGCACCACGCCCCAAATTCCGCCCCAGAACGCGAGCGAAATCACCTGCGGGACGCCCAAGGGGGCGGTAGCTGCCATGTTGAACGGCGCCATCGGGCTGATGCCCCCGGCATAAAGCAGGCCGAGCAAGCCCTGATGAAAGACGAGCGTCGCGACGAATCCCGCAGCAAACCATTTCAGAATATTCATGTGTCCTCCCCGGACGAATGAGCCCGTGCGGACCCGGAGCCAGCATACGTGTCGTCATTCCCCTACGTAGAAGAGAGCCCACGGGTTACCCTTTTCCCCGATTTCGCCTGATGCCCCGCCCCGCAATCCATGCTTCGACTCACCGACATCACCCTGCCGCTTGACCACCCCGACACCGCCCTCGACGAGGCCGTGCGCGCGCGGCTGAAATTATCGGCCGGCGCGCTGCGTTCGCTCACCGTGGCGAAGCGCAGCTACGACGCCCGAAAGCGCGGGCATATCGTGCTGATCTATTCGGTCGACGTGGACGTGGCCGATGAGGCCGCGCTGCTGCAGCGCGTGGCGGCGGAAAAAAAACCGAATCGCATCAAGGTCACTCCGACGCCGGATACCACCTATCGCTTTATCGCCAAGCCAGCACCCGATCAGCCGCTGCGCCCGGTCGTGGTGGGCATGGGCCCCTGCGGCCTGTTCGCCGCGCTGGTGCTGGCGCAAATGGGCTTAAGGCCGATCGTGCTGGAGCGCGGCAAGAAGGTGCGCGAGCGCACGGTGGACACCTTCGGCCTGTGGCGCAAAAAAGTGCTGAACCCCGAGTCGAACGTGCAGTACGGCGAAGGCGGAGCGGGCACTTTTTCCGACGGCAAGCTCTGGAGCCAGATCAGTGACAAGCGCCATCTGGGCCGCAAGGTGCTGGAGGAGTTCGTCAAGGCCGGTGCGCCCGATGAAATCCTCTACGTGAGCAAGCCGCACATCGGCACCTTCCGCTTGGTGTCGATGGTGGAACACATGCGTGGTGTCATCGAAAGCTTGGGTGGCGAGATTCGGTTTTCGCAGCGCGTGGACGATGTCGAAATCGAGGTGGACGCGAGCGGCGTGCGTCAGGTGCGCGGCGTGGCGCTGGCCAGCGGCGAAACCCTGCGCGCCGACCACGTGGTGATGGCGCTGGGTCACAGCGCCCGCGACAGCTTTGAAATGCTGCACGCGCGCGACGTCTACATGGAAGCCAAGCCGTTCTCGATCGGCTTTCGCATCGAACACCCGCAGTCGGTGATCGACGCCGCGCGCTTCGGTCCACAGGCCGGCCATGCACTGCTCGGTGCGGCCGACTACAAGCTGGTGCATCACTGCAAGAACGGCCGCTCGGTCTACAGCTTTTGCATGTGCCCCGGCGGCACCGTCGTGGCCGCCGCCAGCGAGCCGGGTCGCGTGGTCACCAACGGCATGAGCCAGTACTCGCGCAACGAGCGCAATGCCAACGCCGCGATCGTGGTGGGCATCACACCTGAAGACTTTGCCGAGTTCGACCCCAGCGGCAGCCCGCTGGCGGGCATCGCGCTGCAGCGGCACTGGGAATCGGTGGCCTTTCGTCTTGGCGGTGAAACCTACGAAGCGCCCGCGCAAAAGGTGGGTGACTTCATCGCCGACACGCCCTCAGACGCGCTCGGCGCAGTGGTGAACTCGTACACGCCGGGCGTTCGCTTGGGCGATCTCTCCAGCGCGCTGCCGCGCTACGCCATTGACGCCATCCGCGAGGCGCTGCCGGCTTTCGGAAAGCAGATCAAAGGTTTCGATATGTCCGACGCGCTGCTCACCGGCGTCGAAACCCGCACCTCATCGCCGGTGCGCTTAACTCGCGGCGATGACGGCCAAAGCCTGAACACGCGCGGCTTGTTTCCGGCAGGCGAAGGCGCGGGCTATGCCGGCGGCATTCTTTCGGCGGGCGTAGACGGCATTCGCGCGGCGGAGTGGGTGGCGGAAGCGATGATTCAGGCGGGTACAGCGCTGCCCACCTGAGTGCAAGCAGTTCATCTGCGGGCAAAAAAAACCCCGCCGATACGGCGGGGTTTTGGTCAGCACGCAGCTCAGATCAGTTACAGCAGCGGCACCAGCAGCAGGGCCACGATGTTGATGATCTTGATCAGCGGGTTGATGGCCGGGCCGGCGGTGTCCTTGTAGGGATCACCCACGGTATCGCCGGTCACTGCGGCCTTGTGCGCCTCAGAGCCCTTGCCGCCGTGGTGGCCTTCTTCGATGTACTTCTTGGCGTTGTCCCAGGCGCCGCCGCCGGTGCACATCGAAATGGCCACGAACAGGCCGGTCACGATGGTGCCCATCAGCAGGCCGCAGAGCGCGGCCGGTCCCAGCAGCAGGCCGACGATGATCGGAATGAACAGCGGCAGCATCGAGGGCACGATCATTTCGCGGATCGCCGACTTGGTGAGCAGGTCCACGGCCTTGTCGTACTCGGGCTTGCCGGTGCCTTCCATGATCCCGGGAATTTCGCGGAACTGACGACGCACTTCCTCAACCACCGCACCGGCTGCGCGACCCACGGCCTGCATGGCGTAGGCGCCGAACAGGTAGGGGATCATGCCGCCGATCAGCAGGCCGATCAGCACCTCGTGGTTGTTGATCGAGAAGTCCACCACGCCCACGCCAAACTTCTCATCGAGCTTGTGCGAGTAGTCGGCGAACAGCACCAGTGCCGCCAAGCCCGCCGAGCCAATGGCATAGCCCTTGGTAACGGCCTTGGTGGTGTTGCCTACGGCGTCGAGCGCGTCGGTGGTCTTGCGGATTTCCTTGTCCAAGCCCGCCATCTCGGCAATACCGCCGGCGTTGTCGGTGATCGGACCGTAAGCGTCCAGCGCCACGATCACGCCCGCCATCGACAGCATGGCCGTCGCCGCCACCGCGATGCCCATCAGGCCCGACAGCGCGTAGCAGGTGTAGATGGCCGCTGCGACCGCAATCACGGGCGCAGCGGTCGACTTCATCGACACCGCCAGACCGGCGATCACATTGGTGCCGTGCCCCGTCACCGAGGCCGCCGCCACGTCCTGCACCGGCTTGTACTCGGTTGCGGTGTAGTACTCGGTAATCACCACCATCGCGGCGGTCAGGATGAGCCCAACAATCGCGCAGAGGAAGATCGGCAGCACCTTGCCGGTCGGCATCATCGCGTCGGTCACAAACCAGAAGCCGACTGCCGAAAGCAGGCCTGCAACAATTAGGCCCTTGTAGAGCGCCTTCATGATCTTGCCGTCGCTGCCCACTTTCACGAAGTAGGTGCCGATGATCGACGCGATGATCGACACCGCGCCAAGAATCATCGGGTACATCACGCCGCTGAAGCCGTAGGTGCTGAAGTAAATGCCGGCGATCAGCATCGCCGCGATGATCGTGACCGCATAGGTCTCGAACAAGTCGGCCGCCATGCCGGCGCAGTCACCCACGTTGTCGCCCGCGTTATCGGCGATGACCGCCGGGTTGCGCGGGTCGTCCTCGGGGATGCCGGCTTCCACCTTGCCCACCAGGTCCGCGCCGACGTCGGCGCCCTTGGTGAAGATGCCGCCGCCGAGCCGCGCGAAGATCGAGATCAGCGAGCTGCCGAAGGCCAAGCCGATCATCGGCTGCAGCGCCGCATTCAGCACTGAGGCTTCCGGCGCTTCCGAGTTCAACAGGCTGCCGCCCACGCCCATGCTTTGAAGGGTCAGATAGAAAAACCCCGCGACGCCAAGCAGGCCCAAGCCCACCACCAGCATGCCGGTGATGGCGCCGCCCTTGAAGCTCACGTCCAAGGCTTTGTCGAGACCGACCGTCGCGGCCTGCGTGGTGCGTACATTGGCCCGCACCGACACGTACATGCCGATGAAGCCCGCTAAGCCCGAGAGCACCGCGCCGAGAGCGAAGCCGAGGGCCGTCCACCAGCCGAGCAGCGGCACGAAGCCGATGATCAGGAAGAGCGTGACGCCAACGATGGCGATGGTGGTGTATTGACGCCGCAGATAGGCGCCAGCGCCCTCTTGGATGGCTGCGGCGATCTCCTGCATTCGTGCGTTACCCGCCGGCTGCGCAAGAATCCAGCGCGCCGAAAGGACCCCGTAAAGGATGGCGACCACGGCGCACGCAAGCGCGATGGCAAAACCGTATTGCTCCAACATCCTGACCTCCCCAGATTTAGGACATGAACCACACATACGAAAAGGCGGCCGGATGGCCACCTTGGTCGAGTATTGCCGAAGGGGGAGGGCGATGCTATGCGGCGATGCAGCATCGCCGGGCTGGACTCACCAGCGAAGCCACCGCGAAGCGATGGCTTGAACCAGAACAACGGTGATCGCGACGGCCGCGCCGTACCAAACCAGCACGTATGCGGGCTGGTCGGCTTGGCAGTGGAAGGCGTACACGAAAGCCCCGATGCCGCCCGCCGCCCA
Organism: Lysobacterales bacterium; assembly: GCA_038324485.1. Lineage (GTDB taxonomy): Bacteria > Pseudomonadota > Gammaproteobacteria > Xanthomonadales > Xanthomonadaceae > Silanimonas. The sequence continues at coordinate 2,014 of JBBQIA010000089.1, read as the reverse complement.
GCCAATGGCGCGCGCAGCCTGCGCGGGTTCCGTGGGTGCTGCGCGTTTCAGCGCCCAGCCCAAGGCCAGCGCGGGAATCACGGCCAGCAGAGGGATCATGCTGAGGCAGACCAGAATCGTCGGCGAAATAAACAGCGCCCAGGCGCCGCCGGTCGGCGCGGCCCATACGGTGAACGCGGTGGCGACGAGCAGCCAAGCGGGCACCGCCCAGCGCACCGACCGCCCCGGCCCAAGGCCGCGACCCGGCATGCCGGAGCGAAACGCGGCCCAGCCGGAAAACGCCGCCAGCAGGGCCAGCGCCAACACCTTTTGCCAAAAAAGCGGGCTGGCGCTTGCCGCGTCCAGATCGGGGCGAACGCCCAGCACCGCAGCCATCACCGCGAACGCGGCGGCAAGGCCAACGAGAGAGGCCAGAATCCAGTCGCGGCGAAGCGGCGGGCGCGGGAGCGCGTCAGGCTGTCGCGCCAGCAGAGCAATCAAGTCATCGGTTTTCATCGGGTGTCGTCCTCGGCCCGTAGACGCTTCGACAGTGCTTTCAAGCCACGGTGGATGCCCACCTTGACCGCCGAGACCGAGAGTCCGGTGTGTGCCGCCGCCTCGATCACCGAGCGGCCCTCCAGCTTCACCAGCTCAATCGGACGGCGCTGCTTTTCGGGCAGGTGGGCCAGCAAAATGGCCAAGTCATCGCCCGCGCGCGGGTCGTGGGCTTGCGCGGGATCGGCGAATTCTTGGGTTTCCGACAGCAGGTCGAGACTGAGTTCGCGACCCGGCTGCCGGCGACGCAGCAGGTCGATCAACTTGTAGCGCGCGATGGCATACATCCACGGCTCGAAGGCCTGCGCAGCATCGTAGGTGTGCGCTTTTAGATGCAGGGCCAGCAGGCACTCCTGCACCAGATCTTCGGCGTCGGCCACCATCGCCGGAGCCATCCGATGCAGCTTGCCCGCTAAAAAACGCCGCAATAATGACGCGCACTGCGTCAGCGCCAGCGCGTAGCGACGCTCATCGCCCGCCTGACCGGCCAAGAACAGCGGGCCGAGGGCATCCGCCGGCGGTGTGGGGCGCGTCATGGCATAGGGCAGTGCGAGGGCGGTCATGGGATCAGCCACGGCGAGTTAGCCATGACTTCGGCCCAAAGGGCGAATGGGTTACAGCGTGGGCTTAAACCACGCTGCTGCGGCGCAGGAAGGCATCGGCAAATCGCGCCGCGTCCGTGGGGCGACCGAGATGGTAGCCCTGCAGCAGGGTGCAGTCGCGCTGGATCAGGTAGTGCGCTTGGGCTTCGGTCTCGACGCCTTCGGCCACCACGATCAGGCCGAAGTGACGGCTCATGGCCAAAATGGCGTCAACGATGGCCGCATCGTTGGCGTCCGTGCCCAAGTCGCGCACGAAGCCCTTGTCGATCTTTAGGCCATCGGCCGGCAGACGCTTTAAGTAGGCCATCGACGAATAGCCGGTGCCGAAGTCATCGATGTAGAAACGAATGCCGCGCGCCTTCAGCGAGTTCATGCGCTGAATCGCGCTGTCGATGTCGCCCAGCACGACGCCTTCGGTGATCTCCAGCACCAGCATCGACGGCGGCACTTCAAACTCATGCAGCATCGCCAGCAGGCGGTCTTCGAAGCCCTGCTGACGGAACTGCCGCGGGCTGATGTTGACGCTGATGTACTGCTGAGGCCCAAGAATGCCGGCGCGCCGCCACGTTTGAATTTGGCGCAGCACGGCGCGCATCACAAAATCGCCGAGCGCAATGATCAGGCCGCTTTCTTCGCACAGCGGAATGAACTGCACGGGTGAAATCGGCCCGCGGGTGGGGTGGGTCCAGCGCACTAGCGCTTCGGCACCGCGCACGCCACCGTGGGCATCGACCAGAGGCTGGTACGCCACGTCCAGACCATCCACCGACAGCGCCTGACGCAGGTCGGTTTCCAGCGCGTGGCGTTCCTCCATGGCTTCCAGCAGGTCGCGCTGGAAGAAATGCACGGTGTTTCGGCCCTCGGTCTTGGCCTGATAC
>JBBQIA010000088.1:0-7014 GCA_038324485.1 Lysobacterales bacterium | reverse complement strand
GCGGTCGAGGCTCTGTCGCTGAGCATCGAGGGCGTCCGCTGGCGGGGCCGTGGCTGTGTCGTCGTCGAAGGCCGAGCGACGGCCATCGGCAGCGAACGGCTGGGCGGCGGCGCGCTCAGGCGTCGGTGCAGCGATGATTTCGATGCTGCCGAGTTCGGCAGAGGCGCTGGCCGCGTCAGAGACACCGGCCTCGGTGGTTGCATAGTCGCTTGATGGCGGATCGACGGCCGACTCATCGCTCGCCTCAGGCAGCAACTCCGGCAGCGGCGGCGCCTCGCTTTTCTCCGGCTCGTGCCACACGTGATCAAAACCCAAGGAAACAAAACTCGCGATCTGCGCTTCGCTAAGCAGCATAAAGCCGGTGCCGGGAACGTTTTCCATCGAGACCCATAGCCCGACCTGCAGCCGATTTGTTGCGATCCGCTCCATTCCTGCTCCTTTGGCCTTGCGATAGTGAAGCCCTAGTGTGGCCCAAGCACGGCGCCCGGTCTGCCGCCTCGGGTAAAATCTCGGCCTATTCCCTCGTGTATTCCCTTCGGAGTCTCGCCATGCAACTCGACACCGTTCGCGCCCTCGTTACTGGCGGCGCCTCGGGCCTCGGTTTTGCCGTCGCCCAGCATCTCGTCGCCCACGGCGCACACGTCGCTTTGTTCGACGTCAATGCCGAACGCGGTGCCGCCGCCGTCGCCGAACTGGGCGCCGAGCGCGCCCACTTTTTTCGCACCGACGTCACCGACGAAGCCGGTGTTGCGGCGAACGTTCAAGCGGCGAAAGACGCGATGGGCGGACTGACCGCCGCCATCAACTGTGCGGGCATCTTGGGCGCGGGTCGCGTGCTGGGCAAAGAAGGCGCGATGCCGCTCTCCACTTTTGCCAGCACGGTGATGGTCAATTTGGTCGGCAGCTTCAACGTCGCCAAAGCGGCGGCGTCGCTGATGCAGCACAACGAGCCGGGCGAAGACGGCGAGCGCGGCGTCATCGTCAATACCGCCTCGGTGGCGGCTTATGAAGGTCAGATCGGCCAAGCCGCCTATGCGGCAAGCAAGGGCGGCGTGGTCGGCATGACCTTACCGATGGCGCGTGAGTTCGCCCGCATTGGCGTGCGTGTCATGACGGTCGCGCCGGGCGTGTTCCACACGCCGATGGTCGACGGCATGCCGGAAGCGGTTTACCAGAGCCTCTGCGCACAGGTGCCCTACCCCTCGCGTCTCGGCCAGCCCAGCGAGTTCGCCGAAACCGTGGCCTTCATCCTGCGCACTCGTTACCTCAACGGCGAAACCATCCGTATCGATGGCGCCATCCGCATGCAGCCGAAGTAAGGTCCCGCCATGAGAGCTTCAGAGATCAAGAAAGGCAACGTCGTCGAGCACAACAACGGCGTGTATCAAATCCGCGACATCGAACGCAGCGTGGCGCAGGCCCGCGGTGGCAATGTCACCTTCCGATTCACGATGTACTCGGTGCCCGGCGGCACCAAGCTTGATCTGAGCCTGCGTTCCGACGACGACTTGCGTGAAGTGGACCTGGTGCGTCGCGCCGCCAGCTTCTCTTACAAGGACGGCGAGGCCTTCGTATTTTTGGACGACGAAGACTTCACCCCATACACGCTTGATCCGGGCGCCCTCGGCGACGCGGCGGGATACATCACCGACGGACTGACCGGCTGCTTCGTGCAAACCATCGACGATCAGCCTGTGGCGCTGCAACTGCCGACGACGGTGACCTTAGAAGTGGTCGATACGCCGCCGGAATTGAAAGGCGGCACGGCCACCAAGCGGCCGAAACCGGCACGGCTCTCGACCGGGCTTGAGATCATGGTTCCGGAATACATCACCAATGGCGAAAAGGTGTTGATCAACACCACGACCGGCGAATTTTCCGGTCGCGCCTAAAGTCGTCACTCAGCGCGCGCTAACCAGCGCGCCGCCATACGGCGAATTGAGGGCTCGAACGCGACGTCTTCGGCAAGGTGCGCGATGCGATGCCAAACGAACGCTCGCGACTCGGCGTTGATGCGCGGCGTCTCATCGCCGCCACAGCGCACGAGGTAACGCACGTCCCAGTGCTGATGTTCGGGCTCGTCGCCGCGAGCGGGAATCCAGTGGCGATCGAGGTCGAAGATTTCGGGCTCGACGACTAGACCGATCAGGCCGGTTTCTTCTTCGGCCTCGCGCAGCGCCACCGCAGCAAGGTCCATGTCGCCATCCGCGTGCCCACCCGGCTGCAGCCAGCGCTGCAGCTTGGCGTGATGCAGCAGCAGGCAGCGTTCGCCATCAACTGAGACCACGAAAGCCGATCCGGTGAAATGGCCTTCAAGATGAGCGCGGGTGAATGTGGCCGCACCGCGCTGCAAAAAGTCGCGGTACTCGGTCGCCAGTTCCGCTTGCGTGGCGTCGGCCGCCGCATGACGGGACAGGGCGGCACCAAAATCGGGCGCAGTGAATGAGGGCATGGGCCGGACATTAGCGAGCGGCGCGGCGCTTGGCTATTCGCAGCGCGCTGCAGCCGCGTCTACACTCGGGCGTCCACTCTACGTCTGGCCACCATGTCCGAGATCCCGAGCCTCCCCGCACACGTTCGCGTGCCCAGCCTGCTGCAGTCGATCACCCCGCTGATCGTCCTGATTATCCTGCTCGCCACCGGCGTGGCCCTGTTCGGCTCGGATGCGGCCTACGGCGCCAATCAAATTGCCTTAGTGCTGGCCGCGGCCGTCGCCTCGCTCATCGGCTGGCGCAATGGCCTGACCTGGGACGAGCTGCAAGACGGCATGGTGCAAAGCGTGGGCGTGGCCACGGGCGCCATCTTCATCCTGCTGGCGGTCGGCGCACTGATCGGCACGTGGATCCTCTCGGGCACGGTGCCCACGATGATTTACTACGGCCTGATGATCTTGGACCCGGCGTGGTTCTACCCAGCAAGCTGTCTGCTCTGCGCCGCAATCGCCGTCACCATCGGCAGTTCGTGGACCACCGCCGGCACCATCGGCGTTGCCTTGATGGGCGTGGCCGGCGGCCTGGGCATGGACCCAGCCATCACCGCGGGCGCGGTCATTTCTGGCGCCTATTTCGGCGACAAGATGTCCCCGCTGTCCGACACCACCAATCTGGCGCCCGCTGCCGCTGGCAGCGAACTCTTCGCCCACATTCGGCACATGACCTGGACCACCCTGCCGAGCATCGCGCTGGCCCTGATCGGCTTTGCCGCACTGGGCTGGACGCATGACGCCGGCGGCGAAATGCAGGGCGTGGCGAATCTCTCGACAGAAATGGCGAAGCACTTCTCGCTGGGCGCGCATTTGCTGCTGCCCTTGCTGGTGGTCTTGGTGATGGCCTCAATGAAAGTGCCGGCCCTGCCGACCGTGCTGAGCGGCGCCCTGCTGGGCGCGGTGTTCGCGGTGATCTTTCAGCCGGACGCGGTGCGAACACTCGCCGGCACCGACGTGGTCGGCGGCATGGCCCTGCTCAAGGGCGCTTGGATGGCGCTGTTCGGCGGCTATCAGTTGGAATCCGGCGTAACGGCGGTCGATTCACTACTCAGCCGCGGCGGCATGTCGAGCATGTTGAACACCGTGTGGCTGATTCTTTGCGCGATGGCCTTCGGCGCCGTCATGGAAAAAGCCGGGCTGCTGGAGCGTCTGATTCGCAGCGTGCTGGCCGCCGCAAAAACCAGCGGCTCGCTGATTGCAGCGACCCTGGTCACGACCTTCGGCAGCAATATCGTGACGGCCGATCAGTACATCTCGATCGTGCTGCCTGGCCGTTTGTTTCGCAGCGAATACCAGAAGCGCGGCTTGGCGCCAGTGAACCTATCTCGGGCGTTGGAAGACGCCGGCACGCTCACCTCGCCGCTCGTGCCTTGGAACACCTGCGGCGCCTACATGGCGGCCACGCTGGGCGTCGCCACCCTCGACTACCTGCCCTACGCGCTGTTCAATTTGATCAACCCGATCGTGGCCCTGCTGCTGGCCTTTGCCGGCTTCAAGATTCTGCGTTTGGCTGCGGATCAGGTGCGCGAGCAGCAGGTGGTGCCCTAAGCCACGCGCACGCTGGTGCTGCATAGCGGCTGGTCCGGCATACCGCATGCGGCCCTGCGCCCATCAGCGCAGGGTTTAGCCCTCGTCCGGATCGATCGGGGACGACAGGTCGCCCAGCAGGCGCTGCGCACTTTCGCTGTCCAGCGCTTCGACGGTCTTCAACTTGCGCTCGATGGCGCGGGTTCGCACGCCCGCTGAATCAATGACGTTGGCCGCCTCGTCGAGCTTCTTGCGGGTTTTCTCCAGCACGTCGCCGAATTTGCCGAACTCGGTGCGCACGGCTCCGAGCACCTGCCAAACCTCGGAGCTGCGCTTCTCGATGGCCAGCGTGCGAAATCCGACGCGCAGCGAATTGAGTAGCGCCGAAAGCGTGGTCGGACCCGCGATCACCACGCGAAACTCGCGCTGCGTCGACTCGAACAGGCCGGGCCGCCGCAGCACTTCGGCATACAGGCCCTCGGTAGGCAAAAACAGTACGGCAAAGTCGGTGGTGTAAGGCGGCGCGATGTATTTCTCGGCGATGCTTTTTGCTTCCAGCCGAATGCGCTGTTCTAGCGCCTTACCCGCCGCCGCCGCAGCGTCGCCGTCGGCACGTTCTTGAGCGTCCAGCAAGCGCTCGTAGTCTTCGCGCGGAAACTTCGCATCGATGGGCAGCCACACCGGCGCGTCGCCGGTGCCGGGAAGCTTCACGGCAAACTCGACGCGCTCAGACGAGCCCGGGCGCGTCGCCACGTTGGACGAGTACTGCTCGACCGTCAGCAGCTCATCGAGAATGGCGGCCAGCTGCGCTTCGCCCATCACGCCTCGCGTTTTGACGTTGCCGAGCACGCGCTTCAAGTCGCCAACGCCAACCGCCAAGGTGCGCATCTCGCCGAGGCCCGCATGCACTTGCTCCAGTCGCTCGGACACTTGCTTGAAGCTTTCGCCGAGACGCGTTTCCAGCGTGGCGTGAAGCTTTTCGTCCACGGTCGCGCGCATCTGCTCGAGCTTGGCTTCATTGCCCTGCTGCAGCTGCAGCAAGCGCTGCTCAAGGGTTTGACGCAACTCTGCCGAGCGTCGGTCGTTGGCCTCATTGGCTTCAGCCAGGCGTCGCTCAAAGCTATCAAAGCGCTTGCCGAGGGCGTCGGCCAACTCGGTGCGATTGGCCCGCTGCTCCTCTCGCTGGCCGCGCTCGCTGCGCTCGGCGGCTTCGGCGATGGCGTTGAGCTTCGCTGACAGCGCGTCTAGGCGCTGCTCAAGCCGTTCGGCCTCCTGTGCTCGGTCCGCGTCGCCGGACGCGGCCGCATTTCGACCACGCCACCAAGTGGTGACGAAGCCACCGACTGCGGCGGCGAGAATCAACAAACACAGCAGGATTAACACACCGCCAACATCGGACATCAACACATTCATTCAACGCTCCCTGCAGACACAGGCCAGCCGCAGTGCGCGACTGGCCCGATCATTTTGGCAGGACGAGCGTCTCAGCGGCTGCGACAGAGCCACCGGGCACGTATTAGGCTTTCTTGGCCCAGGCTGCGCACCAGCCGTTCGGCGTGACGCTGAAGCCCGGAAACAGGGTGCAGCCGTCGTTTCCCGCCGTGTGGAATTGGCAGTTCACGCAATTGCTGCCCGGTTTAAATCCGGCGTGCGTGGTCTTGGTCGCGTCTTCGATATAGGCCAGTGCTTTGGCCTGCGGATGATCAAGCGGCAATTTGGGAAGCGCCTGCGCCTGCGCCGTCGGAATGGCGAGACGGGCGGCAAACGGAACAGCGACGGCAAGGCCGGCGAGCTGCAAGAAACGACGACGATCTGAGGTGCTCATGATGGTGATTCCTGTGGATTTCGAGATGCAGCTTAAACCCAGTCCTGTGCAGGGTTTTTGACGGTTCGCAAAGCGAATAAAGAATGAGTCGCATCCACGCATGGCTCATTCACTTCTACTTGCCTAAACTCGCCCAATGACCGTCCTCCCCTTCGATCCGCAGCGCTTGGCCGACGCCGCCGGGCACCTGATCACGAACTGCCGCGAACTCGCACAGCTCGGGCTAACGCCCGCCACCAGCAGTAACTTCTCCGAACGGCTGGATGACCGCCATTGCGCCATCACCGTTTCGGGGCGTGACAAAGGCCGTTTAGTGCATGACGACATCATGGTCGTCGATTTCGATGGCGAGCCGGTTGCGACCGACAAGCGTCCCTCGGCCGAAACCCTGCTGCACACGCAGCTCTATCGCCGCTTTGCCGATGTGGGCTGCATTCTGCACACGCACTCGAAGGTTCAAACCGTCGCCTCGCGGCTGTTTGCTAAGGCCGGGCACATCACCTTCGAGGGCTACGAATTGCAAAAGGCGTTTCGTGGCAACGACACTCACGAAGGTGCCGTGCGCGTGCCGGTGCTGCCGAACTCGCAGGACATGCCGGCACTGGCCGCGCAGGTCGAAGCCGAACTCGATCGCGCGCCACTCTGGGGCTACCTGATTGAGGGACACGGGCTCTACGCGTGGGGCCGCAATATGGCTGAGGCACGCCGACACCTCGATGCCTTCGAATTTTTGCTTTCTTGCGAACTTGAGCTCCGGAGACTGAACGCATGAGCCGCATCCGCATCTTCCCCAACAACGACCCGGCCACCGTCCTGACGGAAGCCAACACGCACGAGCGCATTGCCGCCGAACTGTCGGCGATTGGCGTGCGCTTCGAGCAATGGCAGGCCGCGGCGCCTCTGCAGCCTGGCGCGTCGCAGGACGAGGTCATTGCCGCGTATCGCGGCGACATCGACCGCTTGATGAGCGAAAACGGCTATCGGGCCGTCGACGTCATCAGCCTCAACGCCGACCATCCGCAAAAGGATGTGCTGCGGCAAAAGTTCCTCAACGAACACACCCACAGCGAAGACGAAGTGCGTTTTTTCGTGGCGGGCTCGGGCCTATTCACCCTGCATGTCGGTGGCAAGGTTTACGAAGTGCTGTGCGAAGCCGGAGACCTGATTGGCGTGCCCG
>JBBQIA010000087.1:0-7171 GCA_038324485.1 Lysobacterales bacterium | reverse complement strand
CCGACGCGCTTCTTCGAGCTCTGCCTCGGTCGCCGCCTGAAGTATTCCGGCTGCTATTACCCCGAAGGCAACGAGAGCCTCGACGAAGCCGAAGAAAAAATGCTCGCGCTGTATGGCGAGCGCGCGGAACTCAAGGACGGCCAGCGCATTCTTGAGCTGGGCTGCGGCTGGGGTTCGTTGACGCTGTGGATGGCGGAACGCTTCCCCAATTCGCGAATCACCGGCGTGTCGAACTCGCGCACGCAACGCGAACACATTCTTGGGCAGGCGGCCGTGCGTGGTCTCGCCAACGTCGAGATCATCACCACCGACGTGAATCGCCTCGATCTCAGCGAAGACACCTTCGATCGCTGCGTTTCGATCGAGATGTTCGAGCACATGCGCAACTACGACACCCTGCTCGGCAATGTCGCCCGCTGGCTGAAGCCGGGCGGCAAGCTGTTCGTGCATATTTTTTGCCATCGCAGCCTGATGTACCCGTTCGAGACGGGTGGCGACGACAACTGGATGGGCCAGTACTTCTTCACCGGCGGCCTAATGCCGAGTGCCGACACCCTGCTGAACTTCCAGAACGCGCTCAAGATTGAGCAGCGCTGGATGCTGTCCGGCACGCACTACGAGAAGACCGCGAACCATTGGCTGGAAAACCAAGACCGCCACGAGGCCGAAGCGCGGCGCGTGCTGTCCGAGGTCTATGGCCCCGACGAGGCCGCGCGCTGGGCGCAGCGCTGGCGCATGTTCTGGATGGCGTGTGCCGAACTGTTCGGCTATGCCAACGGCAGCGAATGGGGTGTCGCGCACTACCGCTTTGTGAAGCGCTAAGCCACTCGGCTTAGCAGGACGTCGTGGTCGTCGGCTGACAGGCCTGCGCGGTCGCCGCAGCCGGTGCGGCCGCCGCAGGCTCACTGCCCGCAGGCTTGCCGGTGGCCACGCGAATGCCTCGCGCCTTCATCCACGCATCGAACTCTTCGGCCGTCATTCGACGGCCGTTTTGCGTCATGTCGAACCGATACGGCGAGTTGTCGTGCGCGGTGCGCGGCACGTAGCCATCGCTGGCTGACGTCGGCGCGGCTGCCGCAGCCGCAGCAACAGGCTGGCGAAGACGCTCGGTAAAAGCCTGCAAGCTGATGGTGTCGTTGCCGGGCAGCGACATCAACTGTCCGGCCAATTCCGAAGCGGGTGCCGCATGGGCCATCGAGGCGACGCCGCAGGCCAGCGCAAGAACAGACAGGTGGCGGAAGGGCATCGAAAGCTCCAAAGACGTCAACAGAATAAGCGCGAAGCTTACTCAGGGCACTTCTCGGCAGCAAGCAAACCCGCAGGATCACGACCTCGCTTCCCAGCTATCAGCGATAAAAGCCGGCGGATTTCCGACTGCTAGGCGAAAAAAAACCCGGCCGAAGCCGGGTTTTCTCTTATCGCGAGAGCGCGTCCCTTAGTTCTGGACGTTAAGCTCCGTACGACGGTTCTTAGCGCGACCTTCGTCCGTGTCATTGGTGTCAAGCGGACGGCTCTCGCCGTAGCCGATCGGACCATTGAGACGCGACGCATCCACACCATTGCTGGTCAGGAAGTCGAACACGGTCTTGGCGCGACGCTCCGAAAGACCCTGGTTGTAGGCATCGGTGCCGACGGCGTCGGTGTGACCGGCGACTTCGACCTTCAGCTGCGGGTACTTCTTCAGGATGTCGGCGGCTTCGGTCAGGGTGGTCACGGCTTCCGGACGCAGAGTCGCGCGATCGAAGTCGAAGTTGACGCCCTTCAGGTCGATCGTCAGCGGAACGGCGCAGCCGTCCGGACCGATTGCCTGGCCAGCCTGCGAGCCGGGGCACTTGTCGACGCAGTTGTTCACGCCGTCGCCGTCATCGTCCTGCGTTTCGCAGCTGACAACCGGAGCCGGGGCCGGGACCGGAGCAACCGGGGCCGGAGCGGCCTGAGCCTTCGGACCAAGCGGAACGACAACGCTGAGCTTCACGTAACCGTCGGAGAAGTAGTCCTTGTTCGGAGCAATGCGGCTCTGGTCGTCAAGCGACGAACGGATACCCGCTTCCATACGCGCGTCGGCGTAGGCGTAGCTGGCCTGCAGGCCGGCGCCAAAGTCGACGGTGAGGTTGTTGTCTTTACGCTGACCGGGCGAGTTCGGGTTCGGGAAGGCGTTGAACTCTTCTTCCGAGCGCTGCACGCCGACGCCGGCCTTCAGGTAGGGCCACCAGTTGGCCTCACCGCGGAAGTGGCGGCGCAGGTCGAGGCTCAGGCCGTACTGCGAGAAGTTGAGGTTCGGGGCGCGCTCGAACGACGGGTTGGTCGTGTAAGCGGCCAGATCCAAGGACCACGCTTCGTCGAAAAAGCGGCCGAAGCCGATGCCGTACTCGCCGGCGTTATCGGTGCCGCGAGCGGTGTCCTGCAAATTGATGCCGGCGGTGCCCGTGATGTACCAGCGGTCATCAAAATCATTGGCCATCGAGGCGCTGGCGAAGGACGCGGCCAGCACGGCGAGGCAAAGAAGGTTCTTCTTCATGGTGAACTCCAAATGGGGGTTGATACTGCCCTGCAGGCCTATCCACTCCTGGGGGGCCTTGCCGAAAAGATGTTAACACTTCGCTAAATGGTGACAAGCCCCGCAGAACCGAACGCGGGCAATTCTGGGCTTGCGACCCAGTCGCCGTTCATTTTTCTTCTCTGCGCTCGGCGCTGAGGCTTTCCAACGTTCGCTGCGCACTACCTATAAATAAGGCTTGTCGCCGGCCTCGCTGCCCGTGCATCCTGAGGACCGACACCCTACGCCAGCGTATTGATCATGACGGCTGCTGCCTTTCCTTCCCTCTTCGCTCCGCTCGACCTTGGATTCTGCCAGTTGCCCAACCGGGTCCTGATGGGGTCCATGCACACAGGCCTCGAAGACCGCTCTCGCGACTTCCCGAAACTGGCGGCCTACTTCGCCGAGCGCGCCCGGGGCGGCGTGGGACTGATGGTCACCGGCGGCATCTCGCCAAACGTGGTGGGCTGGCTGAAGCCCTTCAGCGGAAAGCTCAGCTGGCCTTGGGAAATCCACAAGCACCGCATCGTGACCAAGGCCGTGCATGCCGAAGGCGGCAAGATCTGCATGCAAATCCTGCACGCGGGTCGCTACGGCTATCACCCGCTATCGGTCTCGGCCTCGGCCATTCAAGCCCCGATTTCCCCGTTTAAGCCGCGCGCGCTGTCGAGTTGGGGCGTCGAACGCCAGATCAAAGCTTTCGTTCGTTCTGCCAAGCTGGCGCGCGATGCCGGCTATGACGGCGTCGAGGTGATGGGCTCCGAGGGCTACCTGATCAACCAATTCATGTCGGCACGCACCAATCAGCGCAGCGACGAATGGGGCGGCAATCCGGAAAACCGCATGCGCTTCGCGGTCGAGATCGTGCGCCGCATTCGCGAGGCCGTCGGACCAGATTTCATCCTGATCTATCGGCTTTCGATGCTGGAATTGGTGGACGGCGGAGCGGCCTGGGACGAGATCGTACTGCAGGCCAAGGCCATCGAAGCGGCCGGTGCCACCATCATTAATACGGGTATCGGCTGGCACGAGGCCCGCGTTCCGACCATCGCCACCTCAGTGCCGCGCGGCGCATTCGCCGGCGTCACCGCCAAGCTGAGGCCACACGTGCAAGTGCCGCTGGTCGCCACCAACCGCATCAACATGCCCGCCATTGCCGAGGCGATCCTAGCCGGTGGCGAGGTGGACATGGTCTCGATGGCCCGCCCCCTGCTGGCCGACCCGGACTGGGTACGCAAGGCGCGCGAGGGCCGCGTGGACGAGATCAACACCTGCATTGCCTGCAATCAGGCCTGCCTCGACCACGTCTTCGAGAACAAAAAGGCCAGCTGCCTCGTGAACCCGCGCGCCTGCGCGGAAACTGAGCTGGTGATCCGTCCGGCGCAGACCAAGAAGAAGGTCGCTGTCGTTGGAGCGGGGCCTGCCGGCTTGGCCGCGGCCACCACGGCCGCCGAGCGCGGCCATGCGGTGACGCTGTTCGACGCGGCGCCGATCATCGGTGGTCAGTTCAACCTTGCCAAGATCATCCCCGGTAAAGAGGAGTTCCACGAGACCCTGCGCTACTTCTCGACCCTCATCTCGAAGCACGGCGTGACGCTCCAGCTAGGAACCCGCGTCGACGCAGCCGACCTGGCCGGCTTCGACGAGGTCTTGCTGGCCACAGGCATCGTGCCGCGCCGGGTGGATTTTCCCGGCCACGACCATCCAAAGGTCGTCAGCTACCTCGACGTGCTCACGGGCCGGGTGACGGCGGGAGCCAAGGTGGCCGTCGTCGGCGCGGGCGGCATTGGCTACGACGTGTCCGAGTACCTCGTGCATTCAGGCGTGTCCCCAAGCCTCGACACCGCCTTGTGGATGGCCGAATGGGGCGTGGCCCCGAACTTTGAGGGATCAGGCGGCCTGACCAAACCCCAGCCCGAACCAGCGGCCCGCGAGGTGTGGCTGCTGCAGCGCTCGGCCGGGCGGCCCGGCTCGCGCTTGGGCAAGACGACCGGCTGGATCCATCGCGCCGCGCTGAAGATGAAGGGCGTCAAAGCCCATGGCGGCGTCGAATACCTGAAGGTGGACGACACCGGATTCCACGTTCGGATCAATGGTGAGGACATGCTGCTGCCGGTCGACCATGTGGTGATCTGTGCAGGCCAAGAGCCGCAGCGCGAACTGGAATTGCCCCTGCGCGAGGCCGGCATGTCCGTGCATCGCATGGGCGGTGCCGACATCGCCTCCGAGCTCGACGCCAAGCGCGCGATCGCTCAAGGCACGCGCATCGCGGCGACCATCTAGAGTAAAAGCCCGAGTAAATTCAGAGACTTAGGATTTAGACGTTCAGCCGGGGTTGGGAAACTCCCGGCTAACTTCCGCCGGATTGCTCAACCACCCTGTCGGTGGGCGAGCTCACTCATGACTCCCGGGCACATGGCGCTTCGGGGGCTTCCAGCCGCAAGGGCGGTGAGAAGGCGAGTCAGATTCAAGCGGCACTGAACTCGTTCGTCCCCATTACGCCAGGTCTTTTGGTTCGCGTCGCGCAGTGCATCGCCGGCAGGCACCGAGACGCAACGGAGCAAGGAACGCCATGGAATTGTCATTCTTAATGTGGCTCGCGATGCTGCTGCCCCCGGCCCAGGCCGAACCGCTCTGTCTCGCGACCACTGTTTATCTGGAAGCCCGGAATCAATCCGAGCTGGGCCAGCGAGCCGTCGCCGAAGTGGCGCTACGCCGCCGCGATTCCGGCGTCTGGGGCGAAAACGTCTGCGACGTGGTCACAGCACCGAAGCAGTTCGCGCAAACGCTGGTGCCGCCGTCCACGCTGCTCCGCAATCCGGAAGCCTGGGAACAGGCGGTGGCCGTGGCCTTCGCCTCTCAGAAGGAATGGAACCGTCCGCGCGCCGAGCGCCGCGAGGTTGTGCCTGGCGCGAGCCACTTTGCCGCGCTGGATTTAGCTAGCCCTAACTGGGCGAGCTATCCGCAAGTGGCAACGATTGATGACCACACCTTCTTCCGCGTGAGCCGACTGTCTCCGCGAGAAGTGAGCACTGCTGCCGGGTCGCACTAAGCGCCGACCGAGCGGCGCGCAAACCTAGCGACGCCAGTAACGCTCCATTTCCAGATAAGTGAACGACGCCGACCAAGCGATCAAGACGAAGCCGGTCAGTGCCGTGGTGCCTGAAAGAAAGCGAATGGGCCCGACCGGGGCGAGGTCGCCGAAACCCACCGTCGTAAAAGTGGTGGCCGCTAGATACACCGAATCCAGCAGGCCAAGCGCCTGAATGCCCGACACGGCGCCGGCGTTGGGGTAGTGCAATACGGCCCAGACGGTCGCGCCGAAGATCCAGATCTCCGCCACGTGCAGGGCCATCACGCCGAAGATGCCGTTCAGCACTTTGCGACGCTTCTGGCCCTCCGTACGACCGGAGAGCCAGCGCGAGAGGAAAACCAGCCCCTCGTAATGGACCAGCACGCAAAGGGCTACTGCAACGAGGGTCGCGCCAGCGACCAGCAGGTTGGCATCCCAATGCGTGTACACGGCCGACTCGCGCTTCGTTTAGCGCGAGGCGATGGGCGGATAGGGTCGGTCGTCGGGCCCGGTGTAGTTCGCGCTCGGGCGAATGATCTTGCCGTCCTCGCGCTGCTCGATGACGTGGGCGCTCCAGCCTGTGGTGCGCGCAATAACGAAGAGCGGCGTAAACATCGCCGTCGGAATGCCCAGCATGTGATACGCGCTGGCGCTGAACCAATCGAGGTTCGGGAACATCTTCTTCATGTCCCACATCAGGGTCTCGATGCGCTCGGACACGTCGAACAAGGACTGATTGCCGCCTTCGGCGCAAAGCTCGCGCGAGATGTCCTTGATGATCGGATTGCGCGGGTCGCCGATGGTGTAGACCGGATGGCCGAAGCCAATGACGATCTCCTTACGCTCGACGCGGGCGCGGATGTCGGCTTCGGCCTGATCGGCCGTGGAATAGCGGGCAATGATGTCCATCGCCACTTCGTTTGCACCGCCGTGCTTCGGGCCGCGCAGCGCGCCAATGGCGCCGGTCAGGCAGGAATACAGGTCGGATCCGGTGCCGGCGATGACGCGAGCGGCAAAGGTGCTGGCGTTGAATTCGTGCTCGGCGTAAAGGATCAGCGAGCGATCGAGCGCGCGGGCATGAAGGTCGCTCGGCGGCTGGCCGTGCAGCAGGTGCAGAAAGTGCCCCGCCACCGACTCGTCGTCGGTCTGGGTGTCGATGCGGTCGCCGTTGCGGGTGAAGTGCCACCAGTACAGCAGCATCGAGCCGAAGCTGGCGATCAGCCGGTCCGCGATGTCACGGGCTTCCGACGCCGGATGCCCTTCCCGCTCGGGCAGCACGGTGCCCAGCACCGAACAACCCGTGCGCAGCACGTCCATCGGATGGGCGGCCGCCGGGACCAGTTCCAGCGCTTCAATGACGATCGCAGGCAGACCACGTAGGCGCGACAGCTTGATGCGATAGGCCTTCAGCTGGCTGCTGGTGGGCAGGGCGCCGTGAACCAACAGATGCGCCACTTCCTCGAAGGTCGAGTGCGTGGCCAAATCTTTGATGTCGTAACCACGGTAGTGAAGGTCATTGCCGCTGCGGCCGACGGTGCACAGGGCGGTGTTGCCGGCCGGCG
>JBBQIA010000086.1:0-7217 GCA_038324485.1 Lysobacterales bacterium | reverse complement strand
CAGCGAGCGCCTTGCGATGCGAAGCGACCGCAAAAGCGTCCTGGTCGTCGCGCGAGACCTTCCACTCTTCGGCCACTTTCTCGGCGGTGATGCCCATGCCGTAGGCAATGGCGACGTGGTCGTTGTCGAACACGCTCGGCGCCATCGCCACTTTATTGCCCATCATCGGCACCATGCTCATCGATTCGGTGCCGCCGGCCAGCATCAAATCGGCATTGCCGAGGCGAATCTGGTCAGCCGCCAGCGCCACGGCCTGCAGGCCCGAAGAGCAGAAGCGATTGATGGTTTGCGCTGCGACGGTATCGGGCAAGCCGGCCAGCAGCACGCCAATGCGCGCCACGTTCATGCCTTGCTCGCCCTCAGGCATGGCGCAGCCGATGATGGCGTCGTCGATTTGCGACAGGTCGATGCCCGGCGCCTGGGCCACGACGCTTCTCAGCACGTGGGCCAGCATGTCGTCGGGGCGGGTGTTGCGGAAAAAGCCTCGCGGCGCCTTGCCCACCGGGGTGCGGGTGGCGGCGACGATGTAGGCGTCCTGAATCTGCTTGCTCATGGAATGGTCCTCGTCGCGAATCAGTTACGAAGCGGCTTGCCGGTCTTCAGCATGTGCGCGATGCGCTCTTGCGTCTTCGGCATTTGGGCGAGCGCCACGAAGTGGTCGCGCTCAAGTCGGATCAGCCAGTCTTCGTCGACCAGTGCGCCGCGATCAATCTCGCCGCCGCACAGCACGGTGGCGATGCGGGTGGCGATCTCCATGTCGTGCGGGCTAATCATGCGGCCCTCCAGCATGTTCACCAGCATCATCTTGAAGGTGGCAATGCCCACATCGCCGGCGGCGACGATGCTGCGGTTCGGCAGCGGCGGGCGGTAGCCCGACTCGGCCATCGCCAGCGCCGTGTGCTTGGCCACGTGCAACAGCTCGTGCTGATGGAAGACCACCACGTCGTTGTCGCGCAGCAGGCCCAACTCTTTCGCCTCGAATGCGGAGGCCGACACTTTGCCCATCGCCACGGCTTCAAACATCGGCTTGAGCTCTGCGAACACGTCGCCGCCCTTCGCCTTTGCCGAAGCACGCGCAGCAATTTCCTTCAGTCCGCCGCCGGCCGGCAACAGGCCCACGCCGGCTTCCACCAGTCCGATGTAGCTCTCGAGTGCCACCACGGTGCGAGCCGAATGCATTTGGAACTCGCAGCCGCCGCCCAGCGCCAGACCGCGAACGGCCGACACCACAGGCACCAAGGAGTACTTAATGCGCTGACTGGCCGCTTGGAAGGTGGCCACCATGGCGGTGAAGTCGTCCAGACGGCCTTCTTTCAGCGCGCCCAAGGCACCGGCCAGATCGGCGCCGGCCGAGAACGGCTCCTTCGGCTGCCAAATCACCATGCCGCGGAAATCCTTCTCGGCGATGTCAATCGCCTGCAGGATGCCGCTGAGCACGCCGTCCGACACCGTGTGCATTTTCGTCTTGAAGCTCAGCACGGCGATGCCGTCGCCATCCGTCCACAAGCGCACGGCGTCGGTTTCGAAAACGGTCGTGCCGGGCGCGGCAGCCGCTTCGCCGATCACCGTTTCTGGGAAGCGTTGACGGCCATATACCGCCAGCGTCGAACGGGGCAGGGTGGCCTTGTGTTCCGGGCTGAAGCTGCCCTCGGCCGAGTGCACGCCGCTGCGGCCATCGTTCACCCATGCAGGCAGCGGTGCGCTGTCCATGGTCTTGCCCGCAGCGATGTCCTCAGCGATCCAGCCGGCGACCTGCTGCCAGCCCGCTGCCTGCCACGTTTCAAACGGGCCGAGATTCCAGCCATAACCCCAGCGCATCGCGAAGTCGACGTCACGCGCCGTATCGGCGATCGACGCCAAATGGAAGGCGGCGTAGTGGAACAGGTCGCGGAAGATGGCCCAGAGGAACTGCGCCTGCGGGTGCGCATGCGCACGCAGTTTCGCGAACTTCTCGGCCGGGTTTTTGATCTTCAGGATCTCAACGACCTCGGGATGTGCCTCTAAGCCCGTGGGTCGGTAGTCCTGCTTAGCGAGGTCAAGAACGACGATGTCCTTGCCCTTCTTCATGTAAATGCCAGCGCCGGTCTTCTGACCGAGCGCGCCTTTCGCAATCAAACCCTGAATCCAGGCCGGCGCTTGGAAGTAGCGGTGCCATGGATCATTCGGCAGGGTGTCGTGCATCGTCTTAATGACGTGCGCCATCGTGTCGAGACCGACCACGTCGGAGGTCCGATACGTCGCCGACTTCGGGCGTCCGATGAGCGGACCGGTGAGGGCATCGACTTCGTCAAAGCCAAGCCCAAGGCGCTCGGTGTGGTGCATGCCGGCCAAAATCGAAAAGACGCCGATGCGGTTGCCGATGAAGTTTGGAGTGTCCTTCGCGTACACCACGCCCTTGCCGAGCGTCGTGGTCAGGAAGGTTTCCAGCCCTTCGAGGACGGCTTTCTCCGTGCCCTTGCAGGGAATCACTTCCGCCAAGTGCATATAGCGAGGCGGGTTGAAGAAGTGCACGCCGCAGAACCGCGGACGAACCGAGGCTGGCATGGCGTCAGCAAGCGCATTGATCGACAAGCCAGACGTGTTCGAGGCCACGATGGCATGCGCACTCACGTGCGGGGCGATCTTTTCGTACAGGTCCTTCTTCCACTCCATCTTCTCGGCGATCGCTTCGATGATGAGGTCGCAGTCGGCCAGCAAGGCGAGATGCTGCTCGTAGTTCGCCGGAATGATGGCGGCGGCTTTGGACTTCAGGGCCAAGGGCGCCGGGGAAAGCTTGCCGAGATTGGCAATGGCCTTCATCACGATGCCGTTCTTGTCACCTTCCTTGGCAGGAAGGTCAAAAAGCAGGGTATCGACGTCGGCATTGACGAGGTGCGCAGCAATCTGCGCGCCCATCACGCCTGCGCCGAGGACCGCTACTTTGCGGATGCGAAGCTGAGACATGGAGACTCCGACAGGGAGGGTGAAAGAAAGGAGCATACGCTACCGTATGTTTATTTTGCGCGTAAGCCGGCCGATGCAAAACGCACCAGCTGCTGGGCGGCCTTTTCGCAGTGCTGCTTCTCGGTGGCCTCGGCCGGGCGCTTGATTAGCCCGAAGTCCGCCATCGCATAGGTCAGGGCGCCGGCCACGAAATCCAGACGCCAATAGAGGTCCTCTTTCGCAAGGGCTGGGACGCATTCGGCAATCGCCTTGGCGAATTCCCGCAATACGTGACCGTAGTTGTCGGAAAGAAACTTCCGCAGACCGTCGTTTTTTTCGGCGAAAGCCCGAGCCAGCACGCGAACAAAGGCCGCGCCGCCGTGCTGACGATCAAAGGTGAGCGCAAGAGGTGGCTCAATGAAGGCGCGGAGCACCGCGTCGAGGTCGCCCGGATGGGCCTGCCGCGACTCGGCCAGTTGCTTGAGCCGTTTCTCGCTCATGTCGTCCATTCGGCGCCGAAAGACCTCATTGACGAGATTCTCTTTCGACCCGAAGTGGTAGTTCACGGCGGCGATGTTGACGTCGGCGCGACTGGTGACCTGGCGCAGCGAGGTGCCGGCGAAACCGTGAACGGCGAAGAGTTCTTCGGCGGCGCCGAGGATGCGATCTTTGGTGTTGAAGGGAGTGGTCATGCGGGGTCTCGTTCAAACGCTTGATGGATGCTCGCCGCGGCCGACATTGGCTGTCAAGTGCTTGATTGAATCAAACGCAGGCTGGGCGACCGGCGAGGGAAATTCATCGTATCGGGCGGTCAAAAAGACGATGGGAAACCTGCGGAATGTGCTGTAAGCCGCTGTCTTTTTTAGGTTTCGGTGCATATAATGGCCGCCTTAGCTGTTTTCCTATTGACAAAGGTTTGCAAACATGGCCGTTGAACGCACCATATCGATCATCAAACCGGACGCCGTCGCGAAGAACGTGATCGGGCAGATCTATTCGCGCTTCGAAGCTGCCGGCCTGAAGGTCGTTGCCGCGAAAATGAAGCACCTCTCGCGCAAAGAGGCCGAGGGCTTCTACGCCGTGCACAAAGAGCGCCCGTTCTTCAACGCGCTGGTTGAGTTCATGATCTCGGGCCCGGTGATGATTCAGGTGCTGGAAGGCGAGAACGCCGTACTGGCGAATCGCGACCTGATGGGCGCCACCAATCCGAAGGACGCCGCGCCGGGCACCATCCGTGCTGACTTTGCGGCCTCGATTGATGCGAACGCCGTCCACGGTTCGGACAGCCTTGAGAATGCCGCGATTGAAACCGCGTATTTCTTCAGCGCCACCGAGTTGTGCCCGCGCTAAGCGGCCATGACCACGATTGACGCCAAGCTGATTTCGTCAGCGCCGCTTTTGCCGGCGTCGACGCCGCGCGTCAATTTGATGGACTTGGATCGCGTCGCACTGGAAGCGTTTTTCGAACAGGAATTGGGCGAAAAGCGTTTCCGCGCTCAGCAGGTTATGAAATGGATGTATCACCGGCATGTCACCGACTTCGGTGACATGACCGACCTTGGCAAGGCGCTGCGCAGCAAGTTAGAAGATCGCTGCGAAGCCCGTCCGCCCAAGGTGGTATTCGACAAGCCCTCGAGTGACGGCACGCACAAGTGGCTCCTCGGAATGGATACGGGCAACGCTGTCGAGACGGTGTTTATCCCCGACAAGGGCCGAGGTACGCTGTGCGTGTCAAGCCAAGTGGGCTGCGGCCTCAACTGCCAGTTCTGCTCAACCGCCACGCAAGGGTTCAATCGCAATCTGTCCGCCGCCGAGATCATCGGCCAGGTGTTTGTTGCGGCCCGTCATTTGGGCAACGTCCCGCATCGCGATCGCAAGCTCACCAATGTCGTGATGATGGGCATGGGCGAGCCTCTGCTGAACTTCGAGAACGTGGTGTCGGCGATGAGCCTGATGCGCGACGACTTGGCGTTCGGCTTGGCCAGCAAGCGCGTGACGCTCTCGACCGCCGGCTTGGTGCCGATGATCGATCAGCTCTCGCAGCGTGCAGATGTGGCGCTGGCCGTGTCCCTGCATGCTGCCAATGACGATTTGCGCACGCAACTGGTGCCGCTGAATAAGAAGTACCCGATCGCGGAGTTGATGGACGCTTGTCTGCGCTACATCAGCAATACCAAGATCGATTCGATCACGTTTGAATACACCATGATGAAGGGCGTCAACGATCAGCCCGAGCATGCCCGCGAGCTGGTGGCGCTCATGCGTCAATTTGCGCGCGCTGCGCAAAGCGGCCACGCCGGCAAGGTCAATCTGATTCCCTTTAACCCGTTCCCCGGCACGCGCTTCGAGCGCAGTGGCGAAGCGGACATTCGCGCGTTCCAGAAGAAGCTTCTCGACGCCGGCGTATTGACAATGGTTCGCCGCACGAGAGGTGACGATATTGATGCCGCCTGCGGCCAGCTGAAAGGTCAGGTCGTCGACAAGACGCGTCGACAGGCCGCATTCCGAAAGCAGCTTGAGGACGACGCCAATGCGGCGGCCTGAGGCCTCGCGACGGTGGATGGCCTTGGCCCTTTGCGGGGCGACGTTGTTTTTTGTGGGTTGTGCGAGTGCGCCGAATAAGGCCGGTGGCACCAGCGCCATTTCGCAGCGGTCGGTCAACGTAGCGCTGGCCTTGCTGGATCAAGGCAAAGCTGCCGAAGCGGCCGTGGAATCGGCGGAGGCCGTGCGCGCTGATCCGCGCCATGTGCAGGCCCGGGTGGTCCACGCCACCGTATTGACGGCCCTAGGCCGCGATGACGAGGCCGCCACGCAACTTCAGCGCGCCGTGGCTCTAGAGCCCGACAACGGCGAGGTACTGAACGCCTATGGCGCGTGGCTGTGTCGAGGGGATCGCTGGGACGAAGCCCTTAAAGTTTTCTCCGACGCGACCTTAGACGCGAGCTATCGCAATCCGGAACAGGCGCTGGCGAATGCCGGAAGCTGCGCCTATCGCGCTGGGCGCGACCGTACTGCCGAGTTAAATTTCCGCGCGGCCTTAGGCCTTGCTCCAACACAGGCGCAGTCGCTTACCGGGATGGCGCAATTGGAGCATCGGCGGGGTGATGTGCTGAAGGCCCGGGCCTTTCTGCAGCGCCGTGAAGCCTTGGCGCCACTAGGCCCGGGCGAATTGGCTCTGGGTATCGAGATTGAAACCGCTGCCGGCGATGACCGCGCAGCGGAGCGCTACCGCAAACAACTTGCCGATCTGGCCGGCCCGGCCAACGCTGCAGGTTCTTCCTCCGGGCCCGGTGCATCAAGGCGATGAGCATGGCGGACCAGAACACCACGATCCCGGCGCTGCTGCGCGCCGAGCGCTTGAAGCAGGGGCTCGACTTGGGCCTGCTCGCGCGTGAATTAAAAAATCCGCGTGCCGTCCTCGAAGCCATTGAGGCGGGAGATTGGTCTCGCCTCGGCGCTCCGGTCTTCGCCCGTCATCTGGTGGGGCATTACGCGGCGCGCTTGGGCGTCACGGTCGATTTAAACGAGGTGAGCCAGACCCTGATCGCGCCGGAACTGCGTTCTCAGGTTCCCGCGTCTCGACTGATTCGGGTTGCGGACTTTTCCGCTCGCCACGCGGCCTACTTAGGCGGCACGCTGTTGGTCGTGCCCTTGGTGTACACGCTACTGAACATGGCGCCGACGACGCCGGCCTCGGTGCGGCCGCTCGACCCGCCGATGGTCGCTGTGGCGACCGACGTAATGCCAGCCCCAATCGACGAGACCACGCCCTTGTCAGTGCCGGCCGCGACCGACTCGATCGATCCGCAAGCGGCCTTGGCGTCCGTCGAACAAGCAGATCCAACGATCACGGCGGCGCCCGCATCGGCACCGCAGGCCGTTTCAGCGGGCTTGACGCCCACGCTGTCGGGCGCGCGCGGGCAGTTGGAACTGCGCTTCACTGGCGACAGCTGGATTGAGGTCTTTGGCCGCGATGGCAGCGTTGTCGACCGCGCTCTGGCGCAAGACGGGGACGTCCGTCGCTTCCCGATCGCTGACGTCGGCCGAGTGACGATCGGCAATGTCGAGGCCACGGAAGTGGCGCTGGATGGATCGCGCGTGAATCTGGATGCTGTCCGAGCGGCGAACGTGGCTCGCTTTGCGCTATCCTCCGACGGGTCCATCGAGGCCGTCGCGCGCTGAGCCGCGGGGCCTTGCCCCTCTCCTTGTTAAGCCGCCTTTAGTGCGGCGACGGCTTATGTCCAACGACGAAATCGACGAATACGAACAGGGCGAACGCGTCCGCAAGTGGCTCC
>JBBQIA010000085.1:0-7243 GCA_038324485.1 Lysobacterales bacterium | reverse complement strand
CCGATCTAGAGCGTCGGCCGCCCCTGCCGGAAGGACGACCGCATGCTCTTCGTTAGGCACAGCGAACTGGAAGCAAGCATCCGACAACGCCTTCATGTCTTTTCGATCAAGGCGTCCCGTATCGATCTGCGCCCAGATCGCCTCAATGGACTCGTCCTCCTTGAAGCGACGAATGGCACGGCGGGGCGACACCCTCGGCCGTCCGCCCACACGGGATGGCAAGAGTCGAGTATGTAGCTCAGCTGGTTAGAGCGCGGCACTCATAATGACCCCGCGATTTTGCGGGGTTTTTTGTGTCTGGAGCATGGTGGTCGAAGCGCACGAAACGCGCTCCATGCCCATCCCGTGCCCAACTTTTCAGCCGCTTTTGCAACGCGCGTTTGAAAACGAGCTCAGCACGCCGTGCCCTCCACTCCCGAGCGGCAGAGTGCATTAATCGCCCATCTCGCCTAAACGTCGAACAAGTCCGGCTTCGGCAAGGGATACGAATCGCTCTCGTGGACCGGCCCCTTCATGACCCGAACAATCCAGCAGCCGATGCCCAACGTCATCACCATCGTCCAATAGAACACCACCCATCCGATCAAGGCGAACCACGCCTGCAGTAGACGCTTCCCCTCGTCCATGGTCGGTATCTCGGGAAACATCGCGAAAAGCAGCAGCGCCGCCAAGGCGGGCACCACCGTGCCGCCGAAGACGACCCAAGGCCAAGCCTTCAACAGGCGAGTTTCCAGACCGTAATGGGGCTTTTTATCTTTACCGATCATGCTTGCGGCCTCTGTTTCATCGATCACCGTGCGCCCGTCGGCGGCACGATCGCGTGCACGGGTTACGGCTTGATTTACCTCGCCCGGGTATTCTGTTCCTCTTTTCAATTTTGATCGTTATGGCCAAGCTCAACGCCCTTCAAGAACAGCTGCTAAAAGCCGGCCTCGCGAAAAAATCGAAGGCGGCCGAAGTGGCGCGCGAACAAGCCAAAGCGCGTCAGGGCAAGGCGCCGCCGACCGCACCGGAGGCACAGGCCGATGCTGAGCGCGCACGCGACGAAAAGGTCGAGCGCGATCGCGCTCTGGCCGCCGCGCAAAAAGCGGAGGCGCATGCGAAGGCCCTGCGCGCGCAGGCGCGGCAGATCATCGATGACAAGCAAGTTCCCGTCGGCGGCGACGTCGACTATCGCTTCAGCGTGGACGGCGCGATTCGCAGCCTATTGGTCACCGACGCGCTGCGCCGCGACTTGGCCGCAGGCCGAATGATGATTGTTCGTCGCGGTGACGGCTTCGCCCTCGTGCCGCGACCTGCCGGCGAGAAGATTCGCGAACGCGCACCCGAATGGGTGGTGCTCGATAACCGCACTGAATCAGAAGCCTCGTCCCCGGCCATCAATGCCGAAGACGCGGCCTACTACGCGCAGTTCACGGTGCCGGACGATCTGGACTGGTGAGGTCAGGGGCCACATCGATCTGCGTGGCCTCCATTTCAATCACCGTTTCCGCCGGAGGCAGCGTGCGCTCGCTCAAAGCCGCCGGGCCAGAGGCCACTTTGACCGCCCAGCCGGTGAAGCGCGCGTTCCAGCCCAAGCGCAGGCGCTCCACCTCGGCGGGATCGAGTTCGGCGGGCGTAACCAAACGCACCCACAGCACGGGCTGGATGTCGCCGTCCTCGTAGCGGCCCTCGCCGGTTGTCACCGACACCGTGCTGGCCTCAGGAAACTGCGCATGCAATTCGGTGAGCAGCTCCGCACGCAGGCCGCGCTCCTCTTCTGCTTTCTCAAGCTGGCCTTCTAAATCTTTCACCCGCGCCGAGGCCTGTTCCAGCTGACCGAAGGTTTGCGCGTAGAGGTTTTCCTGAAGGTCTTGCTGCAGCTCTTGACGCAGCGCATTGGTGTCGACGGCGTTCGATCCGGTCGAGCGAATGCGGATGGTCGCCTCTTTGTAGCCGGCGTCCGACAGCTGACGCGCCACCTGCAAACGAATGGCTTCCGGGTCGCCGTTGGCGATGGTCAGCTCGATGTAGCGGTCTTCGGGCCGCACCTCGCGCGCCAGCAGCAGGGTGTCTTCGCGAGCGGAGAGGCCGGCCACGATCGAGTTGGCCGCGAATTCGAAGCGCTCCTTTTCGACCAGCTTCCAGCCAAACCACGCGCTGGGAATCAGGATGGCGACCACGACAATCCAAATCAGGGCTGCCTTCTTGCGTCGCGTGGCTTCATCCACGTATTCCATCTGCGGTAATCGCATCAGCTTGGCGAACAGCAGGGTCGCCATGGCGATAAACACACCGTTGATGACGAATAGAAACATCGCGCCAGCAAAATAGTCCCAGCGCTGCGTCGCCAGCCCGTAACCGGCGGTGCACAGCGGCGGCATTAGGGCGGTGGCAATGGCCACGCCGGGCACCGCGTTGGAAATCGAGCGCCGCGTCAACGCTACGATGCCGGCCGCACCGCCGCTGAAGGCAATCAGCACGTCCCACAGGCTCGGCGTGGTGCGGGCCAGCAGTTCGGAGTGCGCTTCACGCAGCGGGCTGATGGAGAAGTACAGCGTGGCCGTCAGCAAGCTGATGACCACCATCACCGCAAGGTTCTGGAAGGCCTTTCGCAGTAGCGGAAAGTCGTTGGTTGCCGCACCGAATCCGACGCCGACGATCGGGCCCATCAAGGGCGAGATCAACATGGCGCCGATGACCACGGCGGTGGAGTTCATGTTCAGGCCAATGGACGCCACCATGATGGCGAAGATCAAGACCCATAGGTTTGTGCCGACGGCCGCGACGCCGCTGTGCACGGCTTCCGAAATGCTCTCGGGGTCGCGCTGATCGCGGCGCAGGTCGAGGGCGGCAAGCCACTGGCGTCTCATGGGCGTATCACTTAGCGGTTAAGCGGCGGATGATCGCACGGCCCGCGCCACCCCGGCGCGGCGTGAGAGAATGCGAATCCCAAGCCGCTGCGCCACCCGACAGACCGTTCATGCCCGTCGAACTCACCCAGTCCTTTTACTTCGAAGCCGCCCACACGCTGCGGCGCTATGTCGAGGGCGAAGTGGAGTCCAGCCGGCGTATTCACGGCCACACCTACCATGCCGACATCACCCTTCGCGGCAACCCTGATCCGGCGACCGGCATGCTGATGGACTTGAGCCTAGTGCGCCGAGAGTTGGCCTTGCTGCGCGACGGACTCGACCACCGCTTCTTAGATGAAGTGGAGGGCATCGGCCCGGCCACGCTCGAGAATCTTTGCGCGTTTATTGCCCGCCGCCTACAGCCCGCCCTGCCCCTGCTGGTGCGGGTGTCGGTGTATCGCCCGGCCTCAGGCGACCGCGCGACCTTGGCGCTCGACGAGGCATAAGGACCTGCTCGACACGCCGCCTCGCTTTACGCCGGAAACGACGCCGGCAGCTGCAGATGAGCGATGAGCAAGGCCGGATCAACCCCCGGCGAATGCGGCAAACGCCCAAGGCAAGGCAGCGGCAACGCGACCTTCAGGGCTTCGAAGTAGTCGTCCGGGAACAGCATCGTCGGCTCGACGTCGGACGCGATCCAGCCCAGCAGCTCAAAGCCGCGCACGCGAATGGCTTCCACCGTCAGGCGCGCGTGGTTGATGCAGCCCAGCTTCAAACCGACCACCAGCAGCACGGGTAGGCCCAAAGCGCGGGGCAGTTCGCACTGATCCAGCTGCGCGCTAATCGGGGCCAAGAAACCGCCGACGCCCTCGACCAGCACCACGTCGGATCGCGCCGTCAGTGCTTCGAATGCAGCGCGAATCGGTGGCATCGTCACTGTCACTCTGTCCAAGCGCGCGGCGATCTCGGGCGCGGTCGGCTCGCGCAGGGCCCACGGATTCACTAGCGTGTAACCGGGGGTTGGGTCGCTGGCGGCCTGCAGGGCCAAAGCATCTTCATTGCGCAGTCCGTCGGGCGTGGATTCGCTGCCGCTGGCTACCGGCTTCATGCCCACCGCGCGCAGACCGCGCTGGCGCAGCGCATGCAGCAGCACGGTGCTCGCGAAGGTCTTGCCGGCGCCGGTATCGGTACCGGTGACAAAAAAAGCGCGACTCATGCGGAGGGCTCCAACAGGGCGGCAGACGAGCGCCGTCGATGACGCATCCGAACCCAATATTGAGCCCCATTCAGCACAAAAAACACCATGCCCGGCGCGGCGAATTGGAAGGAGGCAGGCCAAAAACTCAGGCCCATCGAAATCACTGCAAATAGCGGCACAAGGGCCCAACTGATCATCACCGTGCGCAGTGCGGATTGCTCCAAGGCATCCAGCTCCAACAGCTCCCGCCTTGACCACGCATGGCGATACAACGCCCACATCACAGATCCTAGCGACCCAAACGCGATGGCGAAGGTTTGGAACATCAGCTGCACGTCTGGAAATGACCGAAATACGAAATCGGCAGGCAGTGCTCCACCGCTAATCCAAGCAAAGAATCCCGAGAACAAAATTTTCAGCGGAAAGACGAAGATCATCACGAGGAAAATCAGCAGCAGGCTCCACTGACGACTACGCTCGTCATCGAGACCAAAGCGTTCGCTCCAGTCCACGTGGCCGCGCCAAAAGACGGCCAGCAGCCAGAAGCACGCCGCAAACGAGGGAACGGCCTTTAGCGCGTCCTTCAACTCTTCGGCGGTGTTCGGCAAGTCGCCGACGGAAATGACGACCAGGGTCAACGCGAATGCGAAGGCCGCATCAACGAAGGCTTCGAGGCGAGTGGTTTCCGCGCCACGCCGGCGAAATCCCAGCCCGTCACGCTTGTCATCGCTGCGTTTCGTCCCCATCGTGTGTGCTCTCCCGCCGCGCATTGCGGCTCTGAAAGTGTAAGCCGTATGTCCTTCACCGCTATTGCCCTCGAGGGCAGCAAGCCTGCGCAGTACGCCCAGCTGGTCGATCAGGCCCGCGGTCTGATGTTTGACGAGCCTGACCGCATCGCCAACGCCGCGAACCTTTCCTCCCTCGTCTTCCACGCCGTACCCGATCTGAATTGGGTGGGGTTTTACTTCTACGACGGCCGCGAGCTGGTGGTCGGCCCCTTTCAAGGCATGCCGGCCTGCGTGCGCATTGCGCTGGGGCGAGGCGTCTGCGGCACGGCCGCCGCCACGCGCGAAACGCAGCGGGTGGCCGACGTTGACGAATTCCCCGGCCACATCGCCTGCGACTCGGCCTCGCGCTCGGAGGTGGTGGTGCCGCTGTTCAAAGGCGACACCCTCATCGGCGTGTTCGACATCGACAGCCCGGTGCCGAATCGCTTTGATGAAGACGACCAGCGCGGCCTGGAAGCGCTCGCACAGGCCTTTCTCGACACGCTGACCTGAGCGCTATGGCCGCGCCCGAAAAGCTGCGCAATATCGGCCCGAAGTCGGGCGCGCAGCTTCGTCAAATTGGCGTGCGCACGCTGGAGGATCTGCGTGCCTTGGGCAGCTTAGAGGCGTTCATGACGCTCAGGCGCGCAGGGTTTAAGCCCTCGCTCAATCTGCTGTATTCGCTAGAAGGCGCGCTGCTGGACTGCCATTGGCAACAGGTGCCGAACGAGCGTCGAAGCGAATTGATTTTGGCGACCGATGCCGCAAGCGCGGAGATTCCAAAAGCCCAGCCGCGCTGGTTTTCTGCGGGGAATGAACCGGCCGCCGAGGTGTCCGAGCAGACGGCCGAGGGGCCAGAGCCGCCGAGTCTCGACTAGCGCACCACCGCGTAGTCGCGGGCGTTCTCGCTCCAACTCGGCGTATCCCGAATGCGCGGTAGCGCCTCGTCCACCGTGCTCACCATCGACCACATGGCCGCGTGTTCGGGGTTCATGAAACGCTCGTCGATCACTTTGTCCATGAAGGCCTGCAGGCCGTCGTAGAAGCCGTCGATGCTGAGCAAGACGATGGGATTGAAATACAGCCCAAGGCGCTTCAGCGTCATCGCTTCAAACAATTCTTCCAACGTGCCGCAGCCGCCGGGCAGCGCGATGACGGCGTCACTGTTGGTCAGCAAACGATGCTTGCGCTCGCGCATGTCCTCAACCAGCTCCAGCGTGGTGACGCCGGGGTGACCCCACTCCAAGTCGACCATGAACTTCGGAATGATGCCGATGACTTCGCCGCCTTCCGACAGGGCGCCATCGGCCAGCGCACCCATCAGGCCGGAAGCGCCGCCGCCGTAAACCGTCGTGCATCCGGCCTTGGCCAGCGCGACGCCGAGGCGATGCGCTGCCTCCAAATAGGCCGGGGCCACTTTCCCGCTTGAAGCGGCGTACACGCAAACGCGCATCGGCTTACTCCACCGTCACTGACTTGGCGAGATTGCGCGGTTTATCGACGTCGGTGCCACGCGCCAAGGCCGTGTGGTAAGCCAGCATTTGCACCGGAATGGCGTGCACCACCGGCGACAACAGGCCAACGTGTCGCGGCGTACGAATGACGTGCACGCCTTCCTCTTCGCCGAAGTGGCTGTCGGCGTCGGCGAACACATACATCTCGCCGCCGCGTGCGCGCACTTCGTGGATGTTCGACTTCACTTTTTCAAGCAACGCATCGTTCGGCGCAATCACTACCACTGGCATATCTCGATCGACCAGCGCCAAGGGGCCATGCTTCAATTCGCCGGCCGCATAGGCCTCGGCGTGGATGTAGCTGATTTCTTTGAGCTTCAACGCACCTTCCAAAGCAATCGGGAAGTGCAGCCCGCGGCCCAAGAACAGCGCGTTCGGCTTGGTCGCAAAACGCTCAGCCCAAGTGGCAATTTGCGGCTCTAGGTTTAGGGCGTGCTGCACGCTACCCGGCAGATGACGTAGATCGTCAATCTGCGCGGCTTCGTCGTCCGTACTCAAACGACCCCGCGCCTTGGCGATCACCAGCGCCAGCGCAAACAGCGCCACCAGCTGTGTGGTGAAAGCCTTGGTCGAGGCCACGCCAATCTCGGCGCCGGCACGCGTTAAGAACTGCATCGCCGACAGACGCGGCAGCGCGCTTTCCGGCACGTTGCAGATGGACAGCGTGCGCGGGTGACCTTGCGCAATCGCGTACTTCAGCGCCTCGAAGGTATCGAGCGTTTCGCCGGACTGCGAAATGGTGACGATCAAGTTGCCCGGATTCGGGACGATCGGCCGATAGCGATACTCGCTGGCGATGTCCACCGCGCAGGGCACGCCGGCAATGGCTTCAATCCAGTAGCGCGCGACGAGCCCCGCGTAATGACTGGTGCCGCAGGCGAGGATCTGTACGCCGGTCACGCCGTCCATGAGCGCTGGGCCTTTCGGACC
>JBBQIA010000084.1:0-7274 GCA_038324485.1 Lysobacterales bacterium | reverse complement strand
CGAATTGATCGAAGGCCACGTCCGCAGCCGCCAAATGGTTTTCGAGGTATTCAACAAGGTCCGTTTCCAGCAGCTGCACGGTGGATACGTTCACCGCGATGCGCAGATCGTCGAAGCCCGCACGACGCCAGTGCTGGGCGTCGGCCACCACCTGCCCCAGCACCCAGCGACTGATTCCGCGCATCAGGCCCAGCTGTTCGGCGCGCGGCAAAAACTGCGGCGGCGCCAGCAAACGGCCGTCCGGCGAACGCCAGCGCAGCAGGGCTTCGACGCCGGCAATACGTCCATCCACCGCGTCGACGAAGGGCTGGTAGTGCAGTTCCAACTCATTGCGCTGCAAAGCCTGCGACAGGGCCTGAGTGAAGGCCGGTGCGCCGCTTTGCGCGGCGGCGGAGCGCAAAGCCCGATGGGCACGCCCCACGCCCGAGCGCTGCGCGGCATACAGCGCCTGATCGGCCGCCGCCAGCACCCCGGCCGGCGTGTCCGCATCTTGCGGATACATGGCCAGTCCGATGCTGGCGTCGAGCTCCAAGGTGTAAGGCGGCACGGCCAAGGGCTCGGCCATTTGCGCCAGCAGGCGGGTGGCATAGGCCTCGGGGTCGGCCAAGGCATCCGGCGCTCTCGTCACCAGCAGCAGGCAGGCCCCACTCAAGCGCCACACCTCGCCCTGGGGAAGGCCGAAGGCGACCACGCGCGCGGCGGCTGCGGCCAAGGCGCGTCCAGCGGTTTCCTCGCCTAATCCATCCACCAAGCCGACAAAACGGTCGATCGCGATTTGTGCGACGAGGATCGGTCCCTCGTCGTGATCGGCGCCCTGCAGCAGGTTGGGCTCCCCCGCTCCTAGCCAGGGCAGGCCACTCAGTGGGTCGGTACACATAGGCACCGATCAGTCCTCTTCGGGCAGGTCCGCGGCCAGCGCGGTCCAAGCCTCTTGTTCTCCGGCGAGCCCCTGCGCTTCGACCCAGTCGAGGTCCAAGGGCACCTCGCCGGCCAGAGACCAGGCCACGTGACAGGCGCCGATGACGCCTAAGCCGGCTTCGCCCGACAGGGCTGGGGTGGCGTGGCGTGCGGCGGCTTCCACCAGCGTTTCAGGGAGGCCCCACAGACCCAGCAAGTAGGCGCCGGCTTCTGCATAGCTCGGCCATTCGGGTGACTCGCCGGCCTTCGGCGCCCACGGCGTGCGCACGTCGGGAATCAAACGACCCACGCCGGCCAGCAGCGCGGCGGTGGCGGCCAAATCGGATCGCGGTCCCGGTAACAAGCGCGAGGCCAAGCGCGAAGCGCGCAGGCTTTGCTCACGCAGGCGATGTTGATCGGGCTCATCGGGACGACCACGGCCGCCAAAGATTTCGCCGGCCATCACTAGCCGACGCAGGGTGAGGTTGCCCAACCAAACGACGGCGGTATGGATGTCGTCGATGCGACGCCCGCCGCTGTACATCGCCGAGTTACACAGGCGAAGCACCTTCGCAGCAAGACTCGGATCTCCTTCCACCAAGGCGGCCACTTCCCGCGCCGATACGTTTAAGTCTTCGGTGCGCCGCATCAAATCGAGCGACAGGCCCGGCGGCGGCGGGAGCCGACCCACGCGGCCAATGGCTTCCGCCAGATGCGGGCTTTCTAAGCGATCGCGCAGGGTCATCACGCCGCGCAATCCGGCCAGCAGCGCCTCGGCGTCAAGAGGTTGATAAAGCAAGCGGTGCAGGTTTTCGAGCGCCGCCAAGCCGGGCGCGTCGCGGCCGTCGTCCAGCAGCAGGCAGCGGATCATCCGAGGGTGTTCGCGCTTTAGCCAACCCAGCAACGCATTGCCCGAACCCTGTGCCAAGCGCGGCTGCACCAGTGCCGCATCGAAGCTCGCGCGTGCAATCACGGCCTGCGCGTCTTCCGTGGAGGTCACCGCCACGATGTCGATCTGCGCGCCGAGCGCAGCCGACACGGCCGCAGCTATGCCTGCATCGGCACCTGCGAACAGCAGGCGGAGTGGCGCGGGGGCCGCATTCGGAGACGGTGCGCTCAAGCATTCGGCCATTGAGGGGACGTCGCTGCACTTTAGCAGAGGGCTTGCCACACGCTTGGGCGTGGCTCACCCCAGCACCGATGTTGAAGACTGTGATGCACCGCACGAGGGATGCGTCGCGAGCGGTGATGCAAGACTGCGATTACGCGGCCGCAGTCGATACATTTGTCAAAAGCAACAAACTGACCGAGAACCG
Organism: Lysobacterales bacterium; assembly: GCA_038324485.1. Lineage (GTDB taxonomy): Bacteria > Pseudomonadota > Gammaproteobacteria > Xanthomonadales > Xanthomonadaceae > Silanimonas. The sequence goes on along the minus strand of JBBQIA010000084.1, from coordinate 5,061 downwards.
ATGCGCATTGTTTTTGCCAGCACCAACCCGAATCACGCGGGTGCGCTCTCTGAGGCTCTGCTGGCGCGAGGCTATCAGTGGGAGGTTCTGAGCCTTTCGTGCTCGGTTGATTCACTTGATGCGCCCACCCCAAACGCCGCCGACGCGATGGTGGTCGATGCCGGCCTCGCGGATGCCGAGGCCCTGCTTCGACACCGCCTGCACACCGCACCGCAAACCGCGCGGGTGGTGCTTTACGGAGCCGGCGAGGCGCCCATCCCGGCGAAACTGATGGCCTTGGGGCACGGCTTCATTCAAAGCGCTGACCCCATCGAAGCCATCGCTGAGTCCCTAGTGGCCTATGCGGGGCTCGCGCAGCGGCTGGACCGTCCCGCCCTGCGCGCCCAAGTCGGCGCGCTGACCCAGCTACCCGGCGCGCCGCGCGTCTACATGGCAATTTGTCGCGCCCTAGAAAATCCCAATGTCGACGTACAGGCCATCGCCGAGCAGGTGATGGGTGATCCGGTGCTGGCCGCCCGCGTTTTGCAGATGGCCAACTCGGCGATGTACGCGGCCGGTCAGACCATCAACAACGTGCCCTACGCGGTCAGCCGACTGGGGCTGAAGACCACGCGCAATTTGGTTCTCGCCGCCGAGCTCTACGCCTTCACTGGCGAGGCCGCCGTTCGCGCCGAGCGCACTCGCGAGCGCAGCCTGTTGGCCTCGTGGCTGGCACCGCGTTTGCTGGAGACCATCGCTGACTCCGATCTGGTCGCCACGGCGGCCTTGCTGGCGGGCATCAGTGAAATGCTGCCTGAGCTGGACGACGACGGCCCGCGCGGCCTGCCCTTGCTGCCGCCGATTCAAGATGAGGCAGCGGCCTATTTGATGGGCCTGTGGCAACTCCCGGCGGTCTTGCAGCAGGCCGTGGCGTGGCAGCGCACGCCACGGCAATCTGGCGGGCAATTTGGCGTCGTCGGCGCGGTTCATGTGGCCACCGCACTGGCGTTCGAACGCCCCGTCGACACCGCTTGGCTGGAGCATTGCGGTATGGCCGCACATTTGCCGGCCTGGCGCGAGCTGGCCGAGCGCATGGACCGCAGCGCCGCCTAGGGTTTACAAGAGAGGGTGCGGAAATCGCGCTGCACGGCTACTCTCAGACGGTCGCGGGCTGTTCCGGCGACCACGGGGGATGGCATGAGCCACGATCGGACGGATGATCCGGACGACAACCTGATTTTTGCCGTGGAAGCCGAAGGCGCGAACGTCGCTGCGCGCGAGGCGTGGACCATTTTGGTCGTCGACGACGAACCCGATGTCTACACGGCGACCTGCATGGCCATGCGCGGCGTCGAAATCCTCGGCCGCCCCCTCGAATTTTTGCACGCTGCATCCGGGCAGGAGGCCTACGACCTGCTTCGTGCCCGCGACGATGTGGCGGTGATCCTGCTCGACGTGGTCATGGAGTCGGAAAGCGCCGGCCTGGATCTGGTCGCGCGCATTCGCAATGACCTGAAGCAGTCCAAGCCGCGCATCATCCTGCGCACCGGCCAGCCCGGCTATGCGCCAGAGATGAAGGCGATCCGCGACTACGACATCAACGACTACCGCATCAAAAGCGAACTGACGCGCACCCGGCTATATACCGTACTCACCTCAGCGCTTCGGGGATTTCAAACGCTGGCCGCAGTCGAAGGCACCCGTCACGACCTCGAGTACCTGCTCGAAGCGCAGACCGAGCTGCTCGCCGCGACCACCCTGCCGACCTTCGCGATCAGCCTTCTTGAACGCCTCGCCGGCCTGTTCGACGTGCCGGCGCACGCCGTGTTTTGCAGCGACGGCCGTCGCGTCCACGAGACCGATGATCAGCGTCACCGGGTGGTTGCTGCGACGGGTCGCTACGCCGACTGGTCGTGGCGCCGCTTGGACAGCTTGGGCGACTTTCCCGAAGTGCAGGCCATTGATCTCGCTTTTGCCTCGCGCCGCACGGTCAGCACTGAGCACGGCATCGCCGTGCACCTCAGTTCACGAACCGGCGCTGACGCCGTGGCCTTTGTCGCCGCGGATCATTTATCGGCCAAGCACGATCCGCGCGTCTTCGAGATGTTTGTCCAAAACACCACAGTGGCGGCCGACGGCGTGCGCTTGGTTGAACGACTTCGCGACGCCGCTTACGTCGATGGCCTGACACGCTTACCGAACCGCTCGGCGCTGGCCGAAACCATCGACACCGCACTGCGTCATCCGACCGATGAAGCGATGCGCCTGCTGCTGATCGACGTCGACCAATTTTCCGAGATCAACGAGACCTTCGGCGACCGCATCGGCGATGCCCTGCTGCGAGGACTCGCGCAACGCTTGATGGGGCAAGCTGACGCGTCGGTTCGGGTGGCGCGCGTTGCCAACGACACCTTCGCCGCCTTTGGCCCGCGCGATCTGTTGGTGCCGGAGGAATGGGCCAAGCGTCTGGATGAGCCCTTCGACGTTGAAGACTTGCAGATCAGCATGTCGGCCTCGTTCGGCGGTGTCGAAATCATCAGCGACTGCGTGAGCGGCGGCGAAGCCATCAAGATGGGCTACTCGGCGCTGAAGCGGGCAAAACAAACCGGCCATGGCTCGGTGGCGTTTTACTCGCACGAGGTCGCGACCGAAATCAAAGAGCGCACGCGCCTGCTTCACGGCCTGCGCTCGGCTTTCGATCAGCAGCGTTTGTTCCTGATGTACCAACCTCAGATCAACGCCGCGACCGGCCGTGTGGTGGGCCTTGAGGCCCTGATGCGCTGGCGCGCGGACGACGGTCGCTTGGTGCCGCCCGACCGTTTCATTCCGATCGCCGAGCAGTCCGGGCTGATCAAAGATCTCGGCGCTTGGGCGATGCGCACGGCAATCCATCGGGCCGCCCTACTGCGCGATGCCGGCCACAACCTGCGCATGGCCGTCAATGTCTCGATGAGCCAAATGCTGGTGCCCGGCTTTGAAGTGCTGGTGGCCGAGGCGCTCAGCGATGGTGGCGTCTCGGCATCGATGCTCGAGATCGAGATCACCGAGTCGGTTGCCATGCAGTCACCCGACATCGTACTGCCGCGCTTAGCGGCGCTGAAGAAGATGGGCGTGGGCGTCGCCATCGACGACTACGGCACCGGATATTCCTCGCTGTCGAGCTTGGAAAAACTCGCACCGGATCGCCTCAAGATCGATCGCAGCTTCGTGATGGGCCTTGATGCCGAAACCGGCGGCGGTGGCTTAGCCGAGATGATTATTGAGTTAGGCCGAACGCTGGGCCTGAAGGTGATTGCCGAAGGCGTGGAAACCGCCACTCAGCAACGTCGCTTGGCCGCTCTCGGTTGTGACGAGTTGCAGGGCTATTTGTTTTCGCCGCCGATGGCGGTGGACGTTCTCGGCGACTGGCTCACCGAATACGCGCGCCGCGGGGGTTCGTGATGAAGCGCCTGGCCTCGGCGGCGCTTGCCGCAATGCTCTGTGACCCCACAACGGCTCAGGCATCGGCCTCGGCCGACGAACTGCTCGACCTCGATCTCACCCAGCTGCTCGAGCTGCCGGTCAGCTTGGCCAGCCGCAGCGAACAGCGCAGCGGCGACGCCGCCGCCGCGGTCTTCGTGCTGGATCGCGCCACGCTACTGCGCTCCGGCGTGCATCGCCTGCCCGACGCGCTTCGTCTCGTTCCGGGGCTTCACGTCGGCAAGTGGGACGCCAATAAGTGGGCCATCTCCAGCCGAAATGGCATGAGTCGCTTTTCCAGCACCATGCTGCTGTTGGTCGACGGCCGCCCGATGTACACCCCCCTTTTCGGCGGTGTGCGCTGGGAAACGCTCGATCTGGCCATCGACGACATTGAGCGCATTGAAGTGGTGCGTGGCCCCGGGGGGCCGCTCTGGGGTGCCAACGCAGTCGACGGCATCATTTCGATCGTGACTCGACACAGCGCCGACACTCAGGGCGAACGCCTGTTCGTCGCGCTAGGCAGCGGCGACATCGATCAACTGGTGGAAGCCAGCACCAGCCAACGGCTCGGCGAATGGACTTGGCGCTTGGGCGCGCGCTGGATGGACAGCGAACCGGGGCGCCTTCCCCCGATCAATCAAAGCCAATGGACGGCACAGCGCAATGTCGGCGGACGCGCAATTGATGAAGGCCAATATCGCGGCGTAATGCTGCGGGTCGACAGTCCGAGAACATGGCAAGGCGGAAGCCTTCAAGCTTGGCTCGGCCATCGCGAAGGCGAGTACACCGATCAGCGCTTGGTGTCGGGCCTGCCTCGCGAGAACACCAATCATTTCGACTTGGACTTGGCCACGCTGGAATGGCGCCGCAATCTGGACGGCGGCGACGCGCTGGCTTTTCGCAGCAGCGTCAATCGCACAGTGACCAGCGACAGCACGCTGTTTGACGACCAGCGCATCGTCGATCTTGATCTTCAGCATTCGGGCACGCGCGGTCGCCACGCGTGGACTTGGGGCTTAGGCCTCAATCACTACCGCAGTGACACCCGCACACCGGCGCGCGATGCCACGCCACCCTGCTTCGCCTGTTTCGGCGCTCATCCCCAAGTCAGCACCGACACCAAGCGCAGCGCTTTTTTTCAGAATCAAACGAGTCTTGATCCGTTCTGGACTCTGATCCTCGGTGCGAAAGTGGAAGACGCCGCCGGGATGAGTTGGGACTGGCAGCCAACCCTGCGAATGCGCTGGCAGCCGGATGTGGCCAACACCTACTGGGCCGCATGGACGCGAGCGCTGCGCTCCTCAACGCGATTAGAGCGCGACGGTGCGTTTTTCAATATCCCCGAAAGCCTTTCGGCGGCCTTCGGCTGCACGCTGTGGGAGGCAGGCACCTGCCAGATCGGCAACCCGGGGCAGCCGCCTTGGGTTATTGACGTGGCGGAATTCGGCTGGCGCCATCAGGTGAACGAGCAGCTGTCGTTCGACACCACGGCTTTTCGCAGCGAATTCGCGCTCTCTGATTTTACTCCTGGGTCGCGCATTCGGGACCGCGTCCAAGGCGTCGAGGTGGTTGCTCAGTGGTCGCCCAGCCGGCAGTGGCGCGCCGACGCCAGCCTGGTCT
>JBBQIA010000083.1:0-7323 GCA_038324485.1 Lysobacterales bacterium | reverse complement strand
GCTCGCGCGTGGCGTTCACCTGCTCAAGGTCGGGCACGGTAAAGCTGGCCTGCATGAAAGGCCGGTTGCTCGCGCCCATCATGGCGCGGCCCACGTCGAAGGGAATGATCAGGTAGTTGTCGAGGCTGAAGCCCAGCAGGTCGCCCTGCTTTTCCATCAGGCCGATGACTTTGAACCACTCGCTGCCGATGCGGATGTATTCGCCCACCGGGTCGGCCGGCAGGTCGAGGTCGACGCGCAATTTGTCGCCGATCACCGCGACTTTGCGGCGGCCGCGATCATCGGCCGGCGCGAGAAAGCGGCCCTTCACCGGCCAGCGACCGTACACCGAGGCGTAGTCGGTGTTGCTGGCCTGCACCTGCGCATTCACCGTGCGACCGCGATAGCTGATGCCCGGCACGTTGACGGCAAGAATCGGCGCCACTTGGCCAATGCCCGGCACGCGGTAGCGCAGCACGTCGAGGTCTTCGAAGGTGATGTAGTTCAGCCGACCGCTTTGGAAATTCTCATTGGTGTTGACGGCCTGCAGCGTAAGCGTGCTGCCGCCCAAGTCGGCGAGCTGATCTTTGATCGAGGCCGAAAATCCCTGCACCAAGGACACCACGGCAATCACCGAGCCGGTGCCGATGACGATGCCCAGCGTGGTCAAGACGCTGCGCATTCGATTCGCCATGAGGCTAGCGAGTGCGGCGCGGAAGGCTTCCAGCAGGGCCTGCATCAGTGACTTCCTTCCGCAATGGGCTGCGCTTGGCGCGGCGGATTGATGCGGTCTTCGACGATGCGACCGTCATTAATGCGCACCGTGCGGTGGCAGTAGGCCGCGATGTCTGGTTCGTGAGTCACCACCACCACCGTCTGTCCCTGCGCGTGCAGAGCATCGAACAGCGCCATGATTTCGGCCGAGGTGCGGGAATCCAAATTGCCGGTCGGTTCGTCGGCCAGCAGCAGCGACGGCTCACCGACGAGCGCACGCGCCACCGCTACGCGCTGACGCTGGCCGCCGGAAAGCTGATTCGGACGATGGTCCATGCGGTTCGCCAAGCCCACGCGCTCCAGCGACTCGGCCGCGCGCTGTCGCCGCTCGGCACGCGGCATGCCGCGATAGACCAGTGGCTGCATCACGTTGTCGAGCACGCTCATGCGCGGCAGCAAATGAAAGCTCTGAAACACGAAGCCCACTTCGCGATTTCGCACGCGGGCCAATTCGACGTCATTGAGGGTGGCGGTGTCGCGGCCGTTCAGCACGTAGCGGCCTTCGCTTGGCGTGTCCAAACAGCCCAGCAGGTTCATCAAGGTGGACTTGCCCGAACCCGACGGCCCAATCAGCGCGACGTATTCATTGCGGGCAATGAACAGGTCCACGCCGTCGAGGGCGCGAACTTCTTGATCGCCCATGAGGTAGTGCTTGTGAATGCCGATCAGTTCGATCACGCCGCGTCGTCCTCAGCGTCCGGCTCGTCCGCGTCATCAGACTCATCGGCGTCGGTGGCTTCGACTTCGTTCACGGCACCGCCGTCGGCCAAACGCCGCAGCGCACGGCCCGGGCCAGACACCACGCGCTCGCCAGCTTTCAGACCCTCGGTGACGGCCTGCCAGCGGTCGTCGGATTCACCGACGCTCACCGCCACTTTGCGCACGCGGCCGTCTTCCACGACCCAGACGTGATGCTCGGTCTTGCGCGGCTCTGGCTCGCTGGTGAGGACCGCTTCCACCGGCACGGCCAGCACTTCTTTGTCATCGCCCAAAAACAAATCGGCGCGAGCGCTCATGCCTGAGCGCAAGGCAAGTTCGGCCGATGGCGACAGCTCCGCGATGACTTCGTAGGCGCGGCCTTGGTTTTCGATCAGCGGCGCCAGCGCCACTTGGCGCACGACGCCGGGCACCGCGGTCTCCGGATAGGCGGCCGGATACACGTCGACCTTTTGCCCCACGGCGATGCGCGCGATGTCGCCTTCGTCCACCTTCAAGCGCGCCTCGATGGCGCCGGTGTCGGCCAACTTCATCAGCTGTGCGCCGGCGAAGGCCTGAGTCGACGGCACAGCGGTCTCGCCGGCCTTAATGGTGACCGCCACGATGGTGCCGTCCATTGGCGCCAGCACTTCGGTTTTCGACAAGATCTCGCGGGCGTCGTTCAAGACCGCTTCCGAACGGCGTAACGCCTCTTCGCTGCTCTTCAGCTCGATTTTCGCTAAAGCCAGTTGGTTGGTCTCCTCGTCGAAGCGCGCCTCGTCGATGGTCTGCGCGGCGGCCAAACGCTGGTAGCGCTCGAACTGCTTCTCGCGAAGGGCCAAGGACACCCGCTGGCGCTCAATGTTGATCTGCGCCTGTCGACGACTGGCCTCTTCCCGCTCGATGGCGTTGCGGTAGGTCTTCGGATCAAGACGCAGCAGCACGTCGCCAGCCCGCACCACGTCGCCCTCCTTCACCAGCACCTCGGTCACCTGCGCCAGCACTTCGGCGGTCAGGTTCACTTCGGTGCGATAGGCCAGCGTGCCCGAGGCCAAAATGCTCGGTCGAATCGACTGAGGCCCTGCGGCCACCACTTGCACGTCGATGGCGTCGCCGCCGCTGCGCTTAATCACGAAGGGCAGGGTGAAAATCAGCAGGATGCCGCCGGCGATGAGGGCTTTCTTTGGAATGCGCATGGTCAACTCAGAGCAGGGCGATCAGCAGCCAGATGCCGAAAATCAGCACGCTGGGCAGCGCCGCCACAACAATCGCCGTGGTCCAGCTGCTGCGAGTAAAGATTTTCCAGCCTAGAGCGCCAAGGCCCACCGACCAGAACACCAGCAGGTCAAAGCCCTTGGCAAAGGAACTCAAGGCATGGTCGAAGGGCAGCTGCACCAGCAGCGGATCGACGTGGGTCAGCATCAGGCTGTGCTGCGGGGTCTGCGGCGCCATCACCAAGGCACCAACAAGGCCGACGATGATGCCGAGCGCGCCGGGCAGGCTGCCCCAAGCGGACAGGGCCAAGCCGTGTTTGAAGGTCACCGCCGCACCGGCGATTTTTCCAGCCAGCAGGTAGTACACCGCATAGATGACGTACACCAGCGGGATCACGATGAGCACCGCGCCCGCAGCGATGTAGCCCTGCGTCGCGGCGGCCGGCATAAACTGCTTCGCCTGCGCCATTTCCGCGGTAGTCATTTCATTTCCGGCCATGGTCAGAAAGAAATCGGCGTACCACGCTGGGTCAACGCGCAAGAAATACGCCAGGGTCATGCCCACGGTGACCGCGACCATGACCGCCATCGGCACCAAAAATGTCGGGCGCTCACGGAGCGCGGTAAAGACCTTAGACGGGTCGAGGTAGATGTCGATCAGCTGCATGAGCGCATTCCCCAATGCGTGGAGGCGATTCTCCGGCCTTCACAGTAGTGCCCTGCGTCTTCACATTCCAGTGACGCAAGTCATACGCGCAATCCAAGTGCGCGGTAGTCGGCCTACAGCCGCCCGGCGCGCTTCACCGCGAGGTAGTGCTGCACCAAGGCGGCCGGCAGCTGCGCGCAGCGCACGTCCAGCACGTCCACCTTTTGCGCCCGTAGCTGGGCGTGGGCTTTTCGGCGCGTGGCGAGGTATTGGTGGGTGGCGCCCACCCGCAACGCGTCTTCGAAACGCTCGGGCACCTGCGCCAGCGCCTCGTCCAAGGACGCCTCGCGCAGGCTGGCGACGCAGACCAAATGCCGACGCTGCAGCAGCTTCAGTCCGGCCAGCAAATCGTCGGCGTCTTCGTCGCGCACGTTGGTGACCACCAGCACCAGACTGCGGCGCTGGTTTTGCGCCAGCACGCGACGGGCCGCTTCCAAATAATCGGCCGCCACCGGCGCGGGCTGCACGTCGAAGCTGGCTTCCACCAAGGCGTCTAACCCGCCGGCACCGCGCACCGGCGGCACGCTGCGATCCACCGCGCCAAAGGTGTGCAAGGCCACCGTGTCGCCTTGCCGAAGCGCGGTGTAGGCCACCAGCAGCGCGGCGTTGAGCGCATGGTCGAAGTGGCTGAGGCCGCCGTCTTCGGCCAGCATCCGGCGACCGCAGTCCAGCAGCAGCGTGAGGCGCTGATTTTTCTCTTCTTGGTATTCGCGCGAGATCAGGCGGCGGGCGCGGGCGGTGGCCTTCCAGTCGATCTGCCGCAGGCTGTCGCCGGTACGGTACTCGCGCATCTGATGAAACTCGGTGCCGTCGCCGCGACGCCGCGCCACATGCGCGCCGGTCATCCGCGTGGCCTGTTCGGCGGTGTGCAAGGCCAGACCCGCCAGCGGCGCGAAGTTTGGAAACACGCGCACGGTGGTGGTCTCGCCAAGACGCTGCGTGCGCGTCCACAGGCGCAGCGGCGAGGCCTGCTGCCACCACGCCGGCGCAAAGCTCACCTCGCCGCGTCGCTGCGGCAGAGTGCGATAGCTCAGGTCGATGCCTTCGCGCGGCGCCAGCTGCACCGCTCGCGGCTGGTCCTGCACCGGCCAGTCGCCGGGATGGCCGTCGTGCAATCGGCCACGAACGCGACCGCCGCCGGAGTGGTCCAGCTGAAGGCGCACGGTGGCCCAAGGTCCGAGCGGCAGCACGGCTGAAACCTGCCGGCGCAGTGTGGGTGCGGGCTGATGCAACAGCGCCACGGCATCGAGCAAGAAAGCGGCCGCCAGCGCACCGCCGACGCCGGCCCAGACCGACACCGATAAGCCGGCGAACGGAATGCCCAGGCCGGCCAAGCCCCAGGCTGCTAAAACACCCACGCTGACGCGGGTGGGTCTCACCGCTGCGGCGCCTTCACTCGGTCGGCCATCGCGCTTAAGACCGCATCAGGCGACTGCCCTTCCAGCTGCAGTTCCGGGCTAAGCGCAATGCGATGACGCAGGGCCGGGAGCAGCACGTCGCGCACGTCGTCGGGCACGACGAAATCACGGCCGTCCATCGCCGCTTTCGCACGCGCCAAGCGCACCAAGGCCAAGCTGCCGCGCGGGCCTGCGCCCATCGAAATGCCCGGCCACTCGCGACTGGCGTGAACCAAGCGCACGGCGTAGTCGAGCACCGCCGCATCCACCCGCACCGTGGCCACCGACTGCTGCATCGCGACCACCTCTTCGGGGCCGATCAGCGGCTTGAGCTTGGACAGGTCGAAGTCGGCGCGGGCGCGTCCCGTGCTGATGGCTTCCACCATGCGCACTTCGTCGGCGAGGCTGGGATAGCCGATTTGAATCTTCAGCAAAAAGCGATCGAGCTGCGCTTCCGGCAGCGGATAGGTGCCTTCCTGCTCGACCGGGTTTTGCGTGGCGATGGCCATGAACGGCGCAGCCAACGGAAAGCTTTGGCCTTCGATGGTCACCTGCTGCTCTTGCATCGCTTCGAGCAAGGCGGACTGCGTTTTCGCCGGGGCACGGTTGATCTCGTCGGCCAGCAGCAAGTTGGTAAAGACCGGGCCGCGCCGCACGCTAAACGTTTCGGTCTTGGGGTCGTAGACGGCGTGGCCGCTGACGTCGCTGGGCATTAAGTCGGGTGTGAACTGCACGCGCGAAAACTGGCAGCGCATCACTGCCGACAGCGCGCGCACCAGCAGGGTTTTGCCTAAGCCCGGCACGCCCTCAATCAAGACATGGCCACCGCCCAGCAGGGCCAGCAGCAATTGGTCGAGCACGGCGTCTTGGCCAATGAAGGCCTGACCGATTTCGGAACGCACGGCCTGCACGCGGTCGGCAAGCTCGGCGAAGGGCAGGGGCGGCGGGGTGGGCAAGTCGGGGCTCATGGGCAGGCTCGGGTTACAGGCGATGAAGGGCAGTGGACAGGAGGGCAACGGCGTCGCGGAAGGCTTCGGGCGTAGGGCGTGGGGGAAGCGTCAGGGCGGCGTTAAGCGCATCCAAGGGCAGTCGGCTGCGGTCGGCCAAGGCCTGCGCCAATGCGCCGTTGTCGAGGCCGGCCAGCGCGTGGCGCGAGGCAAGACGGTCGATCAGGTTGGCGCGCACGGCTGCATGCAGGCCGTGGCCGTGGTCGCTGCGAAAGCCAAATTGGCCGACGGCATCGATGTGCTCCATCAAGGCGCGACGATGCGGCGACGGCGAGGGCATCAAGGGCCCGAATCGCTGGCTGCGCCTCAGTAACCACGCCAGCAACGCCAGGCCCAAGCCAAGAAACAGCGGCCAGCCGCGCGAGATCAGCAGGCTGCTTAAAGAACCCCCGCGCCACACCACCATCCACACCCCATCGCTCTCCAACAGGGGTGCAGCCAAGGCCGCCATCAGCGCCAGATCGGTGGCGCGGCTGGCGCGGGCGTTCGCGTTGGCGTCAGGGTCGGTGCTGGTGGCCAAGGGGCGAAGCAACGCGTTATTCAGCCACTCGAAATCGGAAAACAGCAGCACTTCGCCCTCGCCATAGGGCAGGCGCGCGAATCGCGCCGCGCGGGCCGTCGGCCAAACCAAGCTGGCCTGCACCGAACCCAGCACCTCGAACGGCGCCCCGCAGATTTGCCGCGCGCGGGTGTCGGCGCTGCCCGGTTCGCGCGCCTGCGGCACGGGAGGCCGCAGCCGTGCGCAGTCGGCCGAGGCCGCGACGCCACGCAAGCTGCGCACGCCCAGTTCGCTGTCCAAGATGTCGACCAGCACCGGGGCCGAATCGCCGCGCGGCATGGGCAAGACCAGCCGTCCGCCCGCCGCCACCCAATCGATCAGCGCCTGCGCTTGGTCAAACGTCTCCACCTGCGCTTCTGGGTACAACAGCACCACGCTGCCGCCCGCCGGGGGCGCACGGCGGCCCAAGTCCAAATGACCCATCAACTCCACTGTCTGGCCAGCGCCGCGCAAGCCCAGCATCAGCCCGTGAAGCGGGTTGGCGCGGGCTTCGGCGCTCATCGGCAGCACGCGCTGCACGGTCACCGGCTCGTGCGTCCAGCGATAGCCCGCAATCAGTAGACCCAGCAAGGTCAGCACAAGGGCGGGAAGCCACACGCGGCGACGGCGAAGCGAGTGCATCAGGCTCATGCGCGCTCCTCGCCGAAGGCCTGCGGCCACGCGGCCACGAGGGCCTGAAAATCCTCTTCCTGTGGACGATGTCCGGCATACGCCACGGCGCGCCAGGCCGACACCAAGCGCACCACGTGTTCGCGTGCGGGGGCGTGGCCGATGGCGCGTGCAGCGCGCAGCAGTTCGCCCTCGGTCGTGCCCGGGGCCAGCGGCCGCGGTCGCCGCGCCGACACCTCGCCCAAGCCGGCGCGATACAGGCAGGCCATGGCCTCGCGGGTGTCGCCGCGCTGCCAAGCCGCGCGCGCGCGGCGCAGCCATTCGGGCGTGGCGGCCACGTCTTCGGGACTGAGCTGGCGGTGATTTAGGGCGGGCGGGGCCT
>JBBQIA010000082.1:0-7398 GCA_038324485.1 Lysobacterales bacterium | reverse complement strand
ACGTTAGACAGCCCTTCCTCACTCGATGGGAGGACGAGAAAATCAGCGGCCTGCATCAGCGACAGGGTGTCGCTACGTTCGCCCAAAAGCCGCACCGTCGCAGTCAATTCAAGACGCTTGATGTCATGCGCGATACGCGCACGCTCGGGACCGTCGCCAGCCAGCCACAGCCAAGACCGTTGAAGTTTGGGGAGGCTCGCGAGAGCCTCCAATGCAAAGGGTAGATTCTTTTCCGGCACCAAACGGCCGACGAAGAGCATCAGGGCTTGATCCCCCGGCACGTTCAAACTGCGCCGGATCTCTTGGCGCCGCACGGCATCGGGCGACGGCGGCAGCTCAAGGCCGTTCGGCACCACATCAATGCCTTGCAGCGGCACATCGCAGCGCTCTGCCACCAGCGCCGCACCCGCCTTCGAATTCGAAATGACGGCCGACGATCCACCCAGAATCCAGCGCTTTGCACGCCAGTGCCATGCCGGGCCAACAAGGCCAAGACCGCGAATCGAGCTGATCAATCGAAGGCCGCCCATCAGCGGCAACAGCAAACGAACCCACAGTTCCGCCGTAATCGAAAACGCATGCACCACGTCGTAACGTCCCCGACGAAGAAAGCCCGCTAATCGCCAAAGAAAGATCGGGTCGATCGCTCCGCGCTTATCGATGCGATGCACCGGCACGCCTGCGGCCTGAAGGTGTTCAAGCAAATGCGACGGCTTGCGGAAATACAGCAGTTCCGCCGCGCGGCCCTGCTGACGCAGACCGCGCAGTAAGTGGACGATCTGCCGCTGGCTGCCGCCCACTTCCATTTCGTCCGTGACCACAAATACCCGCTCAGCGCGCATCGGCGGTGGCCTCGGTCGGGGCGAAGCGCGCGGCCATATGGCCGAGCAAACGATCGGCCTCACGCCGGGCGTCGAAACCTTCGGAAACGCTCACGCGTGCGGCGCGGCCGAGCTCGCGGCGCAGCGCCGCATCCTGCAGAACGCGCTGCAGCGCATCGGCCAAAGCCACGACGTCACCGGGAGACACCAGCAAGCCATTACGGCCGTCCTGAACCAGTTCAGGGATGCCAGACACTCGCGTGGTGACTACCGCCGCGCCGGTGGCCATCGCCTCCATAAGGGCGACGGGAATGCCGTCTTGATTGCCTTCGGGCGTTTTGACGCTGGGCATCACGAACACGGCCGCGTCGTTGAGGGTTGTACGCACGAACTCCTGCGGCTTGGCCCCAACCAGCGCCACCTGAGCATCCAGACCTTCGGCTCGGCACTGTGCTTCCAGCAAGGGACGCTGCGCGCCTTCGCCGATCACCGTGCAACGAAAGACGACTCCCCGCCGCGCCAGCAAGCCCAGCGCGGGGATGAGCGTATCAAAGCCCTTGATCGGGTCTAGTCGACCGACCGTCGCGATATGCGTCGCATCGCGCGCATCCAAGTTTTCTGGCAATTCGTCGAAATCGACACCGCAATGCACGACCTGCAAGCGATCTCCCGTCTGCTCCGCACCCCAAGGGCGAAGGTGGTCGACGTTGAAGCGCGAGATGGTCGCGGTCAGTGCGGCATCGCTCAGTTTTGCCGCCAACAGTTGGTCCTCGACGAATATGTCGTGCGCATGCGCAGTAAAGGAAAACGGCACGCCGGTGATGCGCGAAAGCGCCCAAGCCACCGTCGAGGGATACGTCGCCCAATGGGCATGCATCCACTGCGGATCAAAGGCGCGGATTGATGGCAAGGCGGCCAAAGCACGCCAGATCGCAATGGCGCTCTTGCCGAGCGCCTCAGGCTGCCGCCACAGGCCGGCCAGCAAGCGCAGCCCGACGCCCAGAATTCGAAACGGGTGTCGCAGCACTTCACCCATCACGACAGGCAACTCGGAGAGGAAAGCGCGCGGGCCGATGACCCGCGACATCAGCGCTTCGGCGCGGCGCTGAACCAGGCTTTCCGACGGCGGCTTGAGCGACAAAATACGAACATCAACGCCGCGCTCGATGAAACGCTCGATCTCGCGAACGATGAAGGTTTCCGACCAACACGGAAACAAAGAAACCAAATACAAAACGCGATTGGGAGGGGACGTTACGGGCATCTCAGGAGGGTCGCTGCGGGTTCGGCGGGGGGGGCGCCGCGACCTGCCACAGATGGGCATCACGCGAGCGAAGAAAATCGAAGAAGGCGAGTACGGCGTAGGCGTTCATCTCGAGAAATGCCGATGCCAGCTTGATCGGCATAAGCCGGCGCGTCGCCGGCCAGGCCATGCCCATGACTGCGAAGGCATATGCCGCGCACTGCAACGCAAATAGGCCTTGCGCTATCGCTCCCTGTTGAAGCAGCAGAGCGTTGGCCAAAAAAGCGACAAGCAGCCAAAGTGGGGCAACCAGCCGCAAAAACTTATGGCTAATGAATCGCCACGCGAGCGGATGCCGATCGGGACGCAAAAGCTCAGGCCATAGCGACAGGAGCTGCCAGTTGCCAGACAGGGTGCGGCGCTTTCGGGCGGACTCGCTGGCTGCGTTCTCGGAGGCGTGATCAAAGGCCACAGCCTTCGTAGCCAGACCAATGCGTCCGCCTTTCAAGGCAATACGCATGGGCACCCAAACATCGTCTAACACCAGACCCGCCGGCGGTGTTGGCATGTCGCGCCGCCGCACGGCATACAGCGCACCCGTGACGCCGACGACCGAACCCGTCGCAGCTTCGGCAAGGCGAATCGCCGACTCGTAGCGCCAATAGGCGTCCACCGACCGCGAATAAGCGTCGCTCGCCTCAAGCGCCAGTAGGCCGCTCGCGGCCTGAAGTTCGGCGCTGGCCAAGGCGTCGCAAAGCGCCTGAATGCTGCCCGGCGCGAGCCGCTGGCGCACGTCGGTAAACACCAGCACCTCGCCCTGAGCCACGGCCAAGGCGTCGGCCAAGCAGGCGGTTTTTCCGCGGCGCTGCGTGGGCGTGATCGCCGTAATGCGCGAACCGGCGCGAGCGCGAAGGTGCTCGGCCGTGCCGTCTTCGGAACCATCCGAGACCACCACGATGTCGAGCAGGCCCTCGGGGTAGTCGTGTGCCAAAAGCCCATCGAGCTTGGTGTCGAGATGCGTCATGCCGTTGTGCACCGCCATGCAGACGCTGACCGAAGGCTGCCAATGCTTCACGGTCGTTGGGCGAGGCTGATAGCGGGCCAGCAGCGCCATCCAAAGGGGATAGCCAAGGTACGTCCACGCCAGCACCGAGAGACTGAAGGCCAATACCCACCACATCAACAGACTCACGGTGCGGTACCTAGGGCTCGATGACGCCAGCGCTCGTATCGCGTATCGCCCAGCAGCGTTTTTGCCGAGGCCAGAGCGACATGGCGCAAACGCAGGCGACGCAAGGCCGACGCCCCGCCCACGGCCCAACCGCGAACGGTGTCTTCTGAATGCGCCGCAGTCACTGCCACCCTTGGCAACAATTCGCGCCCGTCGCGGCGAGTGATCACGCCGGGCACAGAGCCTAAAACGGCGCGATAACCGAGTCCTCGGGCCAGTTCCACCAGACCTCGCGGCACGCGGCCGCCGGGCGGCGCCAGCAAGCTCACAGCATGGCCCAAGTGATCTTCAATAGCCTGCTTAGAGACCCGCAACTCCTCTCGCAATGCGTCGGAGGAAAGATGGGTGAAGTAGGCATGCGTTTGCCCGTGCGATTGAATGCTCATGCCGGCATCGGCCATCTCTCGCAACGCAGACCAATCCATGGTGCCGGGCGAGCCCACACGCCCCGGATTAACAAAAAAGTCGGCAGACAGACCACGCTTGGCGAGGATTGGCAACGCCTCAAGCAGGTTACTGGCATCGCCATCATCGAAGGTCAACCACACCGAATGATCCTCTGGGGGGGCATCGATGAGGTCTCGCGCGGCCCCCACAGTGCAGCCTGCCTCCAGCAGCGCATCAAGGATCGCCTCGAAGCGAGAGGCCTCGACGGTGTAATGCGGATCGGCTGAAAAGCCCGCGGCCCGCGAATGCGGGCCATCAATGCCGTGAAACATCAGCGCGATCGGATGCCTCATCAGCGCACCACGTTAAAACTCAGCAGTACCCGGTTATCGGTGTAATCCTGCAGTGCATCGGTGCTTTGGCGTTCGCCTCGGGACACTTCAAAGCTGATCCCAGTGCGTCGCGACGTGCGCCAGTCAGCCACGACAGCGAAGCGCGTATCGCGGTCTTGGCGCGAAATCGAGTCGAAATCTCGCCACTCAGTGGCGACTTGCGCACCGATCGAGAATGTCGCTCTCACCTGTCGATTGGCCGACACAGAGAAGCCTCGAATGGTTTGATCCAGTCCGGTAGCGCGAAGGTATTCCTGGCGTCGCCACTGGCCATCGAAACGCATCGCCGTGGTTTGGCTGCGACGCGACAGACTGATGCGGCCGCCAGTCTGCTCGAAAAGATCCGCCGACAAAGTGGCGCTCTGAAGGGATGCACGACCAATCGGTAATGCAAAGTCTTCGGCTCGCGGAGCGCCATCCAGCAAGTCCTGGGCGCTATCGCCGAAGCCGCGCTGCACATCCACCTCCAGTTGGCTTAACTCGCTCAGCGCATAGGCCGCACGAAGGCGAGTCAAAGGAAGCGACAGCGTTCGATCCAAGCCCGGCACGGCCTGATCGAAACGCACTTGGCTGTAGCCCACATCGAGGTTGAGCTCACCCTTTGCCCCAAGCCGCGCGTAACGAATGAACCCGTTATCGCGTCGATAGTCTGGGGCGAGAAGGTTCTCTTTATAGTCCACGTCGAAGGACTCAAGCTCGGCGGAAATAGTCCGGTTCGCGTCGAGTGCAAACAGCGTGCGGACGGCCGCACCGAGACGGCTGCCATCGAACTCTGGGGTGAGCTCGGCGCCGGTATGCATATAGCGGAGCTCGCCAAGAACCCGCGTCCGTGTCGTCGGGCGCAAGGCCAAGGTCGGACCGGTCGAGAACACCTGCGTGCGCTGCCGATTCTCCGGCGAGTCCACCCGAAAGGGATCAAGCGGCTGGTCGGCGATGGCACCTTGAAACGCCCACGACAGCCGCTCTGGCAAAAATACCCAGTTACCGGTGGCGCCCAGCGTTTGGTTTAACTCGTCGTCGAATCGGCCGTCGACATAGTGTCGATACGAAACGCTGCCGGCGGCCTCGAATTCACCGCGGGCACCGTTCATCAGGTAGGCAAAGCCCAGCGTCGGTGTGATGGCCGTATCAGCAATGGCCACCGGTCGACGGGCCATGTTGTCGCTGTGCTCAATGCCTAAGCCGAGCCGATAGTTCAAACCGTCTGGGGCGGCTTGCGCGTGGACGCCTTGCGCGGCCACGAGGCCAAGCACGCCAAGAGTTGTGCGAATTCGACGACTCATATCAAGGCACCTTATTGAAAACGACGCCGACCAAGCGGCTCGGATCGAACACAGCACTGGCTTCGGAAACGGCTGCGGGTGTGTCGCGCCCGTACCCCGCCACCAGCACACAGAGATCGGCGTACTCAGAGGCGATCCGGGCGTCGGGAGAACTAGCCACCGCTGCTGCATCCAGCACGAGCGTCACCCGCTCACCGGAAGTGCGAAGGGCTTCCACGAGCTGGCGCATTCGCGCTGAAGCGAGTAACTCGCCCGAGGCTTCGCGTCGATCACCTGCGGGCACCAACAGCAGTCGCGGCAAAGCGGTCGGATAAATGATGTTTTTCAGTTCGTCCACCCGCCCTTCCAGCAGATCGACCAGTCCACCACGATCGGGCACCACACCAAGGCGCTCGTGCAACACCGGTGAACGCAAGTTGCAGTCGATTAGGATGGCGACGCGGCTTTCATCTAGGGCAATGGCCGCGGCAAGGTTAGTGGAGACAAAACTCCCGCCGCTGCCGCGACGCACGGGAGCAATCAAAGTCACCACGCCCTCAGCGCGCGAGCGCGACAGAAGCTGCGTGCGCAGGTCGCGAAATGCGTCAGCCGGTCGAGGGTCGGCCATGTCGTGACCCACTAATCGGCGCGCTTGGCGCTGCGCGGGATTGAAGGGCGTCGGTAGCGCGCGGCCATCAAGCATCGCAGGCAATTTACTGAGCTCGCTCATCAAGGCATTCATGATCCGAAAGTCCCCCGCTGTGCCGCAACGAAAACGTAGACAGCGAAGACTGCAATCACTGCCGCGCCCCCCATGGCCCATCGCCAGGTTTCGGCACGGCGGTCGGCAATGGTTCGAACATCCGGAATGCTGACGAGTACCGGAAGCGCCTGCTGGTTTGACAGCATCGCAGCGGTTCGCGCACGCGGGTCGTAATAGACGTAGGCACCCAAGAGACCAATGGGAATCAAGACGCCAAGAACAAGGCCCGCAGCGGCGAAGTGCAGGAGCCGAAGACCGCTGGGCTGCAGCGGTAGGGCCGCCGGCTCTTGGACGCGAAACGTCAGGCCGCGCTTTTCGGCGTCGAGATTCATCGACACCCGTGCGTTCTCGCGACGCCGCAGCAGGTCCTGATAGATATCGCGATTGACCTCGTAATCTCGGGTCAATTCGGCGAGATCGGCCTCAGAGTCGGCAACACGTCGTCCGCGCTGCAGTTCGGCCTTTAACAAGCCATCGTTTTCGCTGATGCGAGCGCTGAGGCCCGCCGCATTGCTGCGGACCTGTGAAAGGTCGGAGCGCAGCTCTTGATAAAGCGGATTTCGCATGGCGGCCGCTTCATCGCGCTGGCCCGGCCGCTCCGCCTCCCGAGCCAAAATCAGCGACGCCTGAAGATCGGCCATTTGATGACGAACGCGCACCACATCCGGGTATTCATCGGTGTATTCAAGCCGAAGTCGATCAAGCTGCCCCTGAAGCTCGGCCAAGCGAATCTGCATCTCGCCGGCGCGCGTTCGGGCGCCGCTGACCTCAGCCTCGCCGGTCAGCTGCCCTTGCAGCGACGCTTCACGCATCCGCAATTCTGAGAGGTCCGTTCTCGCCTGCTCGATGCCTCGACGCAACTCGGCAATACGTGTGCGAACGTCTGTCTCGCTGCCGGGGCTGGCGTCTTGATTGTTCGCGCGGAACTCCTTCAAGCGTCCTTCCGCATCCGTCAGTTTGGCGTGGTATTCCGCCACCTGAGAATCGATGAATTCATAGGCCTCGCGGCTTTCTCGCTCTTTGGCTTCCAAGCTTTCCTGCATGAAGCGCTCGGCAAACTGCCGAGCGACTTCCAAAGCGCGCTCTGGGTCTTTATCGGCGTAGCTGATGTTGATCAGATTCGGGCCGGGGCTCGAGACCTGTGTGCGCTGCTTGATCTGCTCACTGGCGCGCTCGCGCTCAACAGGATCAGCCAGTTCTTCCGTCCACCCACCCGCCTTCAAAATCTCGGCCATCACTTTTCGACTGAAGATCACCTCACGGGCGATTCGCCCACGATCTGCGACGCCGGTGGCCACC
>JBBQIA010000081.1:0-7406 GCA_038324485.1 Lysobacterales bacterium | reverse complement strand
GCCGCAGGCGCCCGAGTGGACGAGCAACTTCACCGCGCGTTACGGCATCCCGCTGTCGGCCGATTCGGAGCTGTACGTCTACACCGACTGGGCCTATCGCAGCGAAATCAACTTCTTCCTCTACGAGTCGGCCGTGTTCACCGGTGCGCCCTTGCTGGAAGGCGGCGTGCGCGTGGGCTACAGCTGGGGCCTCGGGCAGTACGAGGTGGCGGCCTTTGGTCGCAACATCCTCAATGAGATCGAGGCCGTGGGCGGCATCGACTTCAACAACCGCACCGGCTTTATCAACGAGCCGCGGACCTACGGCGTGGAGTTTCGGGCCAGCTTCTGATCGCACCCCGGCATTCTCCGTTTAATGCAGAGGCGGCCTTCGGGCCGCTTTTGTTTTAGCGCGTTCTCACCGCCGCGAGCGCGGTCGCGCTAGTCTGGGGTCCCCTGTGTGGAGCGCCGACCATGACTAACGCGTTTGACTTCAAAGCCACCGACATTGACGGCGGCGAACGCTCGCTCGACGAGTACAAGGGCAAAGCCCTCCTCGTGGTGAACACGGCGAGTAAGTGCGGCTTCACGCCGCAGTACACCGGTCTGGAAACCGTGTGGCAGGAGTACCGCGACAAAGGCTTCGTGGTCCTCGGATTTCCTTGCGATCAGTTCGGCAATCAAGAGCCGGGTGACGAAGCCGAGATCAAGAAGTTTTGCTCGCTGAGCTACGACGTGAGCTTTCCGATGTTTGCCAAGGTGGACGTCAACGGGCCGAAGGCCCATCCCCTGTTCAACTGGCTGAAGAGCGAGAAGTCGGGCTTCTTGGGCAGCGAGGGCATCAAGTGGAATTTCACCAAGTTCCTCATCGGCCGCGACGGCAAGGTGCTGAAGCGTTATGCCCCGACCGATAAGCCGGAGTCGATCAAGGGCGACATCGAGAAAGCGCTGGCGTAAGCCGCGCGGATTTCGCGTATCGGCGCCCCGCCTTGCCGAGGCGCTGCTTTAGCGGGCGTCGTCGACCACGACCAGTACTTCATTACGCCGCATGAATCCGGGTGTCCACGGCGGGTTGTACTGCGCCGTCCACGCCCCACCGACGGGGCGCATCTGGTTGGTGCTCAGCGCCGCCATGAGCGTCCGATAGTGTTCGCTATAACTTTCGCCGCTGGCGCGACCGCTGAAGCGAATCGCGGCCACGCGCTGCGCCGGCATCTCGCGAATGCGAATGCGCGGGTCGAGCGGCACGGGCAGGGTGTCCATCGTGTAGCGCGCCGGCATAACGAAACGCGTGACGCTGCCCGTCGGACCGGGCACGACGTCCACGGGGCTAGTCATGCCGATCTGCTCGCCGCGTTCGCCTGACGAAGCGCGTTCGGCCTGCTCGACCGGCGAGGTCATGCCGATCTGCTCGCGAGCACGATTCCCGCCGAAAATGTAGTCAGCAAGAATGCTGAAGGCGCCATCTGATCCGCGTTGGCGACTGTTCGGCGTGTCGACCTCGGCAAGGATCATCGGCGCGTAGTCGCGCACTTCGATGCCGTCGGCTAGTTCGGTGACCACCGTGTAGGCCGGCTCCTCGCTGTCAGCGAGTGCGAGCTGCGGGAGTGAGAGGGCGAGGGTAAAGGCGAGCAGCGGGACGCGCATGGGGGCAAGCTCGAGAGTGATGAGCGCGCAGCGTGCTCCGCCGCCTGTGGCGGCCGCGTGCAGTCCCTACTTTTCGACGAAGGCGCGCTCGAAGACGTAATGGCCCGCTTGGCCGATTTTTGGCGAGGACACCAATCCGCGTTCGTCCAGCAGCGCGCGGAAGTCGGCGAGCATCCCGGGGCTGCCGCAGATCATGGCGCGGTCGGTGACGGGATTGATTTCGGGCAGTCCAAGGTCGCGCTGCATCTGGCCGCTGGCCATCAGATCGGTCACGCGCCCCTGATGTGGGAAGGCTTCGCGACTGACGGCCGGGTAATACAGCAGCTTCTCGCGAATTTGCTCGCCCAAGTATTCGTGATTCGGCAGTTCGCGCTCGATGTAGTCGCGGTAAGCCAAGTCTGCTTCCTCGCGAACCCCGTGGGTCAGGATTACTTTGTTAAAGCGTTCGTAGGTGGCCGGGTCGCGGATGATCGACAGAAAGGGCGCCAAGCCGGTGCCCGTCGATAGTAGGTAGAGGTTGCCGCCCGGATGAACGTCGCTAATCAGTAGGGTGCCCGTGGGTTTGCGCGAGATCAGTAGGCTGTCGCCCGGCTGGATGTGCTGCAGCCGAGAGGTAAGCGGGCCGTTCTGAACCTTGATTGAAAAGAATTCGAGGCTTTCGTCCCAATTTGGGCTGGCGATTGAGTACGCCCGCATTAACGGCTTGCCGTCGACTTCGAGGCCAATCATCACGAACTGCCCGTTCTCGAAGCGGAAACCGTCTTCGCGGGTGCAGGTGAAGCTGAAATAGGCGTCGGTCCAGTGGCGGACGGCGAGGATGGTTTCGGTAATGAACGGTGAGGACATGCGGGGACGCGAGCGCGGAAAGCCGTATTGTCGCACCGGAGCGGCCTCAGCCTTCGAATCATGTCATAGGGAAAAAACCGCGATGCCCGTCCCAAACTGGCAGGGACTTACTTTTCGTTCAGGCAGGGGTTACTG
This sequence comes from Lysobacterales bacterium, assembly GCA_038324485.1. Lineage (GTDB taxonomy): Bacteria > Pseudomonadota > Gammaproteobacteria > Xanthomonadales > Xanthomonadaceae > Silanimonas. The sequence continues at coordinate 4,799 of JBBQIA010000081.1, read as the reverse complement.
TTAGGCCGCTGCTGCGCTTGGGCCACAGTGAACCGTGGCCGCGTGTGCTGATCCGAACGATCCGCTGCATCCCCGGGCAAGCAGTAACGTGACGACGCATTTTGCGTTCGTGGCGTTCCTTACCAGCCAATGTTCGAGGAAGTTCGCAATGTCCGATCGTCAGTTCGGCACCGTTAAGTGGTTCAACGATGCCAAGGGTTTTGGATTCATCACTCCGGAAAACGGCCAGGACGTTTTCGTCCACTTCCGGTCCATCACCGGGAACGGCTTTAAGTCGCTCAAAGAAGGTCAGCGCGTCAGCTTTAAGGTCGTGCCGGGCCAGAAGGGCATGCAGGCCGACGAAGTCCAAGAGGCCTAAGGGCTTTCGTGGATTGAGCGTCAAGAAAGCCCCGGGGCTAAACGTCCCGGGGTTTTTTTATTCATTGGGGTGGGCAGCGGGATGCTGCGCGTTGGGAGACGAGCGTGGACGAACTGCATTACTCGCCGGGGGCAGCCAGCCTCTGTGTTCATTGGATGCTGCTGGATATGGGGCGTCCGCCTAGGCTGAAGCGCGTCGACTTGGCTGCCGGCGAACAGCGCTTGCCGGCCTATCTCGCTCTGAATCCGGCCGGCATGGTGCCCACGCTGATCATGGACGGCGAGCCTTGGGTCGAGTCCTCGGCCCTGCTGCTGATGTTGGCCGATCGCCATCCCGGGGCGGACCTGCTGCCGCCCGTCGGCAGTGCGCGCCGACAGTTGGCCTATCAGTGGACGCTGCTGATGGCGAACGGTCTGCAGCCGGCATTTCGCTTTTGGTTTTATCCGCAGGAGGCCGCAGGTGACTCGGCGGCGGTCGAGGCGAAGGCCCTCGCGACCCAGCGAATCGAAGGCTTTTTTGCACGCATTGATGCCCACCTGACGCAGACCGGGCCCTATCTGCTCGGCGAGAAAATTTCCGCACCGGATTTCTTTCTAGCCATGCTCTGCCGCTGGTCGCGCAACATGCCGCGTCCGTCCACGGAATGGCCGGCCTTGGGTCGGTTTGTGACCCTGATGCGCTCGCGACCGAGCTTTCGGGCCGTGTGTGAAGCGGAAGGGCTAACGGATTGGCTGGAATGAGCGTTCCGAGCATCCAACAGACCATCCCGGACTTAGAGCCCTCCGATGTGCGCTGGCGCGTCGATGCTGACTTGTTGCTGGTCGAACTCCGCGGCCGGCGCCATGCACCCGACCACATGGCGCGTTGCTGGCACGCGATTCGCGACATTGCCGCCCAGTCGCACTTGGAGAAGGTCCTTGCGGTGGATCTGATGGACGACGAACCGTTTGTGGACGAGATTCGCGAGCAGTTTATTCGTGCGCTCAGCGTGGGCACCCTTGGTGGTCGTCGCTGGGCCTACGTGGCGCGCTCGGTGGACCGCGTGTCGGCGTTTGAGGCGACACAGCTTGATGCGCAGGCAGAAGGCCTCGATGTCCGTATTTTCGCGTCATTGTCTGAGGCGACGTTCTGGGTGCGATTCTCCGGCTAAGCGCTTGAGCAGGACTGCCGCGAGCACTGGCTTACAATCGCGATTCCTCCGCCAGTCTGCGGCTCGCGCCGCCACGCCATGACCGCCATCAAGCAGGACGATTTTATCCAGTCGGTTGCCGACGCGCTGCAGTACATCAGCTACTACCATCCCGTTGACTACATTCGCGCGCTGTCCGCCGCTTACGAGCGCGAGGAAAGCCCTGCCGCGAAAGACGCGATGGCGCAGATCTTGATCAATTCGCGTCTTTGTGCCGAAGGCCACCGGCCGATTTGTCAGGACACCGGCATCGTCACCGTGTTTCTAGAAATCGGCATGGACGTGCGCTGGCCGGACGCCACGATGGGCGTCGAAGACATGGTTCACGAGGGCGTTCGTCGCGCTTATAACGACCCTGACAATAAGCTGCGCGCCAGCGTACTGGCCGACCCGGCCGGCAAGCGCATCAACACCAAAGACAACACGCCCGGCGTCGTGAACATGAAGGTCGTCCCAGGCGGCACGGTGGACGTCATCGTGGCGGCGAAGGGCGGCGGATCGGAGGCGAAGTCGAAGTTTGCGATGCTCAACCCGTCCGACTCCATCGTGGACTGGGTCTTGAAGACGGTGCCGACGATGGGGGCCGGCTGGTGTCCGCCCGGCATGCTGGGCATCGGCATTGGCGGCACGGCCGAGAAAGCGATGCTGCTGGCCAAAGAATCGCTGATGGAAGAAATCGACATCACGGAGTTGAAGGCGCGCGGCCCGAGTAATCGTGCGGAAGAGCTGCGTCTTGAATTGTTCGAGAAAGTGAATGCGCTGGGCATTGGCGCGCAGGGTTTGGGCGGACTCACGACGGTTCTCGACGTCAAAGTGAAGGACTACCCGACTCACGCTGCGAACCTTCCTGTGGCCCTGATTCCGAACTGCGCGGCCACGCGGCATGCGCACTTTACCTTGGATGGCTCGGGCCCGGTGATGCTCGACCCGCCCTCGCTAAACGATTGGCCGCAGCTGACCTATGACGCCAGCAAGGGCCGTCGGGTGAACTTGGATACCGTCACCAAAGACGAGATTGCGACGTGGATGCCCGGCGACGTGTTGCTGTTGAACGGCAAATTGCTGACCGGCCGCGACGCGGCGCACAAGCGCATGGTCGATATGCTCAATAAGGGCGAGGCGCTGCCGGTCGACCTGCGCGGCAAGTTCATCTACTACGTTGGACCAGTCGACCCGGTTCGCGACGAGGTGGTGGGTCCAGCTGGCCCGACGACGGCCACGCGCATGGACAAGTTCACCGGCCAAGTGCTGGAAGCGACGGGGCTCTACGGCATGGTCGGCAAGGCCGAGCGCGGGCCCATTGCCATCGAGGCCATCAAGCAGCATCAGAGCGCCTATCTGATGGCCGTCGGCGGCGCGGCCTACTTGGTCTCGAAGGCGATCAAGGCCGCCCGGGTGGTGGGCTTTGCTGATCTCGGCATGGAGGCCATTTACGAGTTCGAGGTGCAGGACATGCCGGTGACGGTGGCGGTGGATTCGCGGGGTGCGTCCGTCCACGAAAGCGGCCCGGCGGAGTGGAAAGGAAAAATCGCCGCGAAAAGCTTGGGCATCCCGATCGTCATCGAGTGAGCCGCTTCACGTGAGCGGCTCAGCGGCCGAACACGCGCCGAAGCAGGTCGGTGTTTCGCGCGGCCGGGTTAGAGCGGATTTGCTGCTCCTGCCCGGCGATGACGTGAAACAGGCCGTCGATGGCCTTGTTGGTCACGTAGTCGTCGAGGTCGAGCGATGACGCGCCATCTTGGTTCCGGCTTCCGCCGAGCAGGGCGCCGAGTGCGCCACCGCCGGCGCGGTCGCTGAAGGCCTTGTACTTTTGCGTGACGCCGACGCTAGCGGTTTGCTGCGCCACGATCGGTCGGAATGAGGTGATCAGCTTTTCTTCGCTACTGCGCCGGAAGAAATCAGTCGCCGAGGTGTCGCCGCCGCGCACCAAACCCACCGCGTCTTGGATGCTCATGCCGCGCACGGCATCGGCTAAAATACTCGCGGCCGCGGGCACGGCTTTTTCGGCTGCGCGATTCATCGATTCTTCGAAGGCATCAACACGGGCACCGGCGCCAGCGCGACGCGCTAAGTCGGCGACCTGACGAAGCCGTTCGGGCACCAGAATTTTGACGGCGGCATCGCGAAAAAAACCGTCGGGTTGTCCGAGTTGCCGAATGGAGCGATCCACGCCCTGGGCCAGGGCTTCCTTAATGCCGCCACTGGCATCGGTGGCGCTCAAACCATCGCGTTGTCGGCGGCCGCCTAGCCGGTCCATCGCGCGCTTCAGCGCGTCGTCCGCCATAACCGTCGACGGCAACAACGCAGCCGGCAGAATCAGGGCCGGGAAGGCCCAAAGACCATCACGCAGAATTCGGCGGCGGGAGGGCGACGCTGGGCGCATGACGACATACCTTGATGGGCTGAAATCCGAGCATACGCCGCTACCTGGTCAGAAGCCGATACGCAGTCCCACATAGCTGCTGCGGCGCGGGGCCACTTCCAAGCCATCGTTGCGGAAGCGGCTGCTGTAAACGCGGTCGGCCAGGTTGTTCACGCCCGCCAGCACGGTGACGCCTGCGCTCACCGGCCATTCGCCGGAAACGTCCCAGACCGCGTGGGACGGAATGAGAGCAGGAAGCGTGGCCGATGCCAGATTGCTGTCCTGCCAGAACTGCTCGCTGACGTAGGTGCCGCTGAGGGCGAGTTTGCCGCCGGCCTCGGTGTTCCACATCAGGCCGCTGCGCAGAATGCGCTTGGGCGCGTACTGCGGCGTGCGGTCAACGAGGGCGGGAGTCGCCGAGCGGGTGATGCGCGCGTCGAGCAGGCTGCCGTTGGCGTAGAGCGTCAGGCTGCTGCCGGCGTCGGCCGCCGTCCACGCATTCCACTCGACTTGGAATTCAAGGCCTTGATGACGGGCATCGCCGGAATTGATGCGCTCGACGTCGGTGGCGTTAACGAGGCGCTGCTCGATCTTGTCGGTCACGGTCACGTGGAAAACGCTTAGGTCGATGAACCAACCCGCGGCCGGGCTGCCGCGCAGGCCGAGCTCAACGTTTTCGGCGCGCGAGGGCAGGGGATTATTGCCGTCAGACAGTTCCGCCGTCGGGTTGCCGAGGTCGTCATAGCGCATCGGGCGATAGCCCTGCGAGACGTTGCCGTAGACGCGCCAATCGCGGCCAAACTGGCGATCGACGCCAAAGCCCAGCAGCGTCTCGTTGCGACCGTAGGTTTGATTGATGGCGTCGCGACGCAGGCTGGCCAGACGCTGCG
>JBBQIA010000080.1:0-7527 GCA_038324485.1 Lysobacterales bacterium | reverse complement strand
CCCCGGCAGCGAGTCGTTCGCCGATCAATAGGCCGAGCGCACTGTCGCCGCTGAGTTCGATGGCGTCACGCATCAGCGCCAGAAAGGTGGTGGCGGGGAGCTCAATCCACGGGTCACTAAGGGCCGCGTCCGACAGCCCATTGGCCGTCCGCCAGGCGCCCACATCGACGCCGCTTCGATTGAGATGATCCGCGATCACCCGCAGGTACGGCGTGGGGAAGCGCAGCGGTGAATCGACGGCGGCGGGCTCAGTCATGGCCCATTGTGGCGCGTTTGGCGCGAAATGACTCCCGGATGGCCGAAGCGAACCTGTGCGGGGCCATCGCGCGGCGCGACCATGGGGCCGTCCTCGCGTTGAAGAGCCGTCGCCCATGTCCGTGCTTTCCCCGTCCGTCGCCCATCGCATTGCGGTTTCGGGCTACCAGATCGAAGCTCGCGAGGGCGAGACCTTGCTGCAGGCCGCCGAGCGCGCCGGCATCGCGTGGCCTTCGGGTTGCCGCGTTGGGGCCTGCGGGACCTGCCGCTGTAGGGTGAACTCAGGCGAGGTGCACGAGCGCACCGAGAGCGCCTATTTGCTCGACGCCGACGAGATTGCCGCCGGCACGGTGCTGGCCTGCCAAACCGAAGCGCTGAGCGATCTTTCTTTGACTTTGGATGCACCGCTATCGAAGGCCGCGCGCCACACGGCCACCGTCACGGCGGTTCGGAGCTTGTCGCCCCACATCACCGAACTGTCGCTGCGTTGCGACACGCCGATCGACTTTCACGCGGGCCAATTCGCCCAGCTTTGTTTGCCGGAAGACGCCAAGGGGCCGGCCATTCGTCGGCCGTATTCCTTTTCCACGGCGAAAGCGGTCGACGGGAGTCTGCGCTTCACGATTAGGCATCACCCCGGCGGCGCTTTCAGCGAGGCCCTCAATCAGCGGGTGCAGGTCGGTACGCGGATGGACGTGGATGGTCCCTACGGGCAGTTCGCGTGGCCCGCCGGTGAGCTGCCGGTGCTGATGCTGGGCGCAGGCACGGGTTTTGCGCCGCTGTTGGCCATGCTGGAAGCGGTGGTGGATACGCCACATAGCGCACGTGACGTGGTGCTGCTGGTGGCCGCCAAGCAGCGCGCCGATTTGTACGGCAGCGCACGGCTTGCCCAAGTGCAGTCGCGCTGGCGTGGGTCGCTACGCGTGGTGCCGGTTTTGTCGACGCCCGAGGACGATTGGCTGGGCGAACGCGGTCGATTGACCGAGCGCCTGCCCGAGTTGCTCGCCGGCATGGACGTAGCGGCGATGGAGGCCTGCCTCTGCGGTCCGGCAGGTTTCGTGGACGCCGCGGAAGCGGCACTGCTGTCGCAAGGCATGCTGCCTTCTCGCGTGCATGCGGATCGCTTTGTGCCGGCTGCCATTGCGGAACCCGTCGCCAGCACTGCGCCGGATGCAGGTCCGTCGTCGCTCTTACATACGCTGAAGTTCAGCCTGTTTCATGCGGTCGGATTGGGTTCGGCGCTTTCGATGCTCGCCGGCGGCGCATGGACGATTGCCGGGCTGATCGGCGTGATCGCGGTCTACGTCATCGGCGATCTGTTGCTGGGCGACGACCTGAGCGTGCCCGACTACCGTCATCCCGCATGGCTCACCGCCGTGGTCTGGAGCGCGCTGCCGATGGTGGCCCTGATTAGCTTCATTGCCGTGTGGCGCGTCAGCCCGGGCGACCCACTGGCGTTCGGTGCCTTCGTGCAGTCGATCAGCGGTATCGATGTGCTGGCCGCGCGCGATGCGTCGGGCTTCGGAAGCTTGCTCGCCCTGTGGCTGCTGACCGGTTTAATGATCGGCATGGCGTCTACGGTGCCGGCGCACGAGTTGGTGCATCGCACCTGGGACCCGCGCTCGATGCGAATCGGTCGTGGCTTGCTGGCCTTTAGTTTCGACACGAGCTTCGCCATCGAACACGTGCACGGTCATCATCGTGCGGTGGCCACGCGCGACGACCCGGCCTCGGCGCCGCGCGGTCGCAGCGTCTACGCCCACGTGCTGCATTCCACGTGGTTCGGAAACCTCAGCGCATGGCGCATCGAAGTGGCGCGCTTATCGAAGCGCGGCGTCCGCGCTTGGCATCCCAGCAATAAGGTCTTACAAGGCTGGGTGCTGACGGCAGGCTTGGTCGCGCTGGCCGGGATTGCCGGCGGATGGGTCGCGGCGTTGTTCTTCTGCGCCTGCGCGCTGTTGGGCAAAAGCTTGCTGGAAATCGTCAACTACATGGAGCACTACGGGCTGGCTCGCGACCCCTCCACGCCGGTGCAGCCGCGGCATTCCTGGAACACCAATCGTCGCATCAGCTCGTGGACAATGTTCAATTTGACACGTCACTCGCATCACCATGCGCAAGGCGAGGTGCCGTTTCACCTGCTGCGCCCGATGAATGATGCGCCGATGATGCCGACGGGCTACCTCGGCACCCTTTTACTCACGCTGGTGCCGCCGTTGTGGAAGCGCATGATGGCGCCGCGTCTGGCCGACTGGGATGCGCGCTTCGCCACGCCCGCCGAGCGACATCTCGCCCGGCAGACGGAGACCTAAGCGCTCGGGTCTTCGTCGATGAAGCTCGACCCGGTGCGGCGACGGCGATTAACTTGAAGCGAGAGAACGTCGGGTCGCGAATAGTGGCCGAACGGGTCGAAGTTTTGCCGCGCGCCGCGCACTTGCGCGTGGTCCAGCGTGGCGATCAGCAGGCGCGGTTCGCCCGCCTGCGGTGGAATGATCCACTCGCCGTCTGGGCTAGCAAGGCACGAGCCGCCATTGGCGCCGGATGCGGGAATCGCACTGCGCAACAGATCGGCATCAGGCAGTTCGTCGGTGATGCACGACGGGTCGAACAGGCCACCGACCGACAGCACAAAACTGCGTCCTTCTAGCGCGATGCAGCGCGTGATCAGTTCGGTGTTCCGAACATTGCCAGGCCACGCGGCGACGTGCAGATCGACGCCCTGCGCATACATCGCCGCGCGCGCCAAAGGCATCCAGTTTTCCCAACAGTTCAGGCTGCCCAAAGTGAAGCCGTCTAGGTCGAAGCAGCGCAAGCCATGGCCATCGCCTGGCGACCACACGAGGCGCTCTTCGTAGGTGGGCACCAGCTTGCGATGCACGTTACGAACGACGCCGCAATCATCGATGGTGACGAGACTGGCGTACAAACTGTGGCCAGCGCGATCACGCGGGCGTTCAATGACGCCCAGCACCACCCAACATCCATTGCGCTCGGCCGCCTCGCAGACTGCGTCAAGGTCGCCGCGCTCCACCTGCACGGCTTGATCGGCGTAGTGCGCGAACAGGCGTTTTTGCAGCGGTGACTCAAAGCGCGCGGCGTCGGTGTACTCCGCCCAAAACGGGTAGCCCGGCACGAAGCCTTCGCTGAAGGCAACCAGTCGCGAGCCCTCCGCACCGGCTTCGTCGATGGCCGCCACCACTTTGGCGAGGCCACGCTCGCGCGACATCCACTCGGGCATCAGGTGAGCGAGTGCAACGACGATCGAACCCATGAGCGGTGTTCCTTATTCGCAGGCGGCGCGGATGGACGGTGGCAGCGGAATCGACGCGCCGCTGCCGTCGACCCAGACCATCACGGTGTGGCCGTCGGCATAGAGCACCCCGTCTTCCGTCGCGCTTTCAATGCGATGCCCTAGCGTCAGGCTTTTGTTGCCCAATCTCTCAGCGAGAAGGGTGACGCGCAGGCGCTCAGGCCAGCCAATCGGGCGCCGATAGTTCACTGTCGCTGCGGCAAGAATCGGTGCGCAGTCGACATTGGCCCAGTCCGTTGTCAGGCCCTTGAACCACGCCACGCGCGCTTCCTCGATGAAGCGCAAATAGCTGGCGTTGTTGACGTGGTTGAAGGCGTCCATGTCGCCCCAGCGCACGTCCATCGAAATCTCGAAAACGGTCTTCATGTCTTGGCCTTCTTTTTGCTCGCTGATTTCGCTGCCTTCTTGGCCGCTGATTTTTCTTCGTCGGTCAAACGGACGGGCGGCGGTGGCGCCGATTTCATCCGGCGTAGTGCGGGGGTCGTCGGCGACGTCGCCGCTGCGGCGTCCAGCAGCTTCGCGAGGAAGCGACCGGTGTGCGAGTCCTCGCGGGACGCGATGTCTTCCGGTGTGCCGGTGGCCAAGATCTGACCGCCGCGATGGCCGCCTTCCGGCCCGAGATCGATAACCCAGTCGGCCGTTTTCACGACGTCCAGATTGTGTTCGATCACCACCACGGTGTTGCCGTCGTCGCGCAGCTTGTGCAGCACGGCCAACAGGTGCTCGATGTCGGCAAAGTGCAGGCCAGTGGTCGGCTCGTCGAGGATGTAGAGCGTGCGTCCGGTGTCGCGGCGCGAAAGTTCTTTTGAGAGCTTGACGCGCTGCGCCTCGCCGCCCGACAGCGTGGTCGCGCTCTGGCCCAGCTTGATGTAGCTGAGGCCCACGTCCATCAAGGTTTCCAGCTTGCGCGCGATCGAGGGCACCGGCTCGAACAGCTTCAGCGCGTCCTCCACAGTCATTTCCAGCACGTCGCGCACGCTGTAACCCTTGTAGAGAATCTCCAGCGTCTCGCGGTTGTAGCGCTTGCCGTGGCAAACGTCGCAGGGCACATACACGTCGGGCAAGAAGTGCATTTCCACTTTGATCAAGCCGTCGCCCTGACAGGCCTCGCAGCGACCGCCGCGCACGTTGAAGCTGAAGCGTCCCGGCGCGTAGCCGCGAGCGCGGGATTCCGGCACTTGTGCGAACAACTCGCGCAACGGCGTAAACAATCCCGTGTAGGTGGCCGGATTCGAGCGCGGCGTGCGACCAATCGGCGTCTGGTCAATGTCGACCACTTTGTCGAACAGGTCCATACCCTGCACCTCGCGGTGCGGCGCGGGTGTAGCGCCAGCACCGTTCAAGTCGCGGGCCGCCAGGGCATACAGCGTGTCGTTGATGAGGGTCGATTTGCCCGAGCCTGAAACGCCGGTCACGCAAACGAACAGGCCCGCCGGAATTTCCAGATCAACGTTCTTCAAATTATTTCCGCTTGCGCCCAGCAGCTTCAGCCACTCGCCCTTGCGCGGCGGATGGCGCTTTGTCGGAACCTCGATGCGCCGCGCGCCCGACAGATATTGCCCGGTGATCGAGCGCGGCGAGGCCATGATGTCGTCGACGCTGCCTTGGCCCACCACTTCGCCGCCGTGCACGCCGGCGCCGGGGCCAATGTCGACCACGTGATCGGCCAAACGAATGGCGTCCTCATCGTGTTCGACCACGATCACCGTATTGCCTAAGTCGCGCAGGCGGGTGAGGGTGCCCAGCAGGCGCTCGTTGTCGCGCTGGTGCAGGCCGATGCTGGGCTCGTCGAGCACGTACATCACGCCGACCAAGCCCGCGCCAATCTGGCTGGCTAAGCGAATGCGCTGGGCTTCGCCGCCCGAGAGCGAATCGGCCTGACGGTCCAACGTGAGGTAGTCGAGGCCCACGTCCACCAAGAAGCGCAGACGCTCGCGAATTTCCTTGACGACTTTCGTCGCGATCTCGCCGCGCCAGCCGGGCAGGGCCAAGTCGGTGAAGAAGGCCATGCAGGCGTCCACCGGAAGCTTCGCGACCTCCGGCAGGTTGCGCTGGCCGATGAACACGTTTCGCGCCATCTGATTCAGACGCGCACCGCCGCACTCGGGGCAGGACTGGTCGGAGATGTACTTCGCCAATTCCTCGCGCACGGTCTGCGACTCGGTTTCGCGATAGCGCCGCTGCAGGTTCGGCAAGATGCCTTCGAAGACGTGTTTGCGCTGGCTGCGGCCGCCGGCCTCGGTGATGTAGGTGAAGGTGATCTGCTCTTTGCCTGAACCATTGAGTACGGCGCTGCGAGCAATTTCCGGCAGGTCGCGCCAGGGCGTGTCGACGCTGAAGCCGTAGTGCTTCGCCAGCGCGGCCACCAGCTGGAAATAATAGATGTTGCGGCGGTCCCAGCCGCGCACCGCGCCGTTAGCGAGGCTGAGCTCGGGATGCCCGACCACTTTGCTGGCGTCGAACACTCGCGTGATGCCCAAGCCATCGCAGCTGGGACAGGCGCCTGCCGGCGAATTAAACGAGAACAGGCGGGGTTCCAATTCCGGCAGCGAGTAGTCGCAATGCGGGCAGCCGTACTTGCTCGAAAACATCTGCGGCGCGGCCGACTCGTCGTCCATGTCCACAATAATGGCCACGCCGTCAGTCAGCTTGAGCGTGGTCTCGAAGCTCTCGGCCAAGCGCTGCTTCAGTTCGGCACGCGGCTTAAAGCGGTCCACGACGGCTTCAATGGTGTGTTTCACCCGCAGTTCGAGCTTCGGCACGGCGTCAATTTCGTAAACCGTCCCGTCCACGCGGGCTCGCACATAGCCTTGAGCGCGGAGCGCATCGAACACCTGAGCGTGCTCGCCCTTGCGGTCGCGGATCACCGGCGCCAGCAGCATCAGTCGGCGGTCTTCCGGCATGGCCAACACGGTGTCGACCATCTGCGTGATGGTCTGCGCCTCCAGCGGCGTGTCGTGCTCAGGGCAGCGCGGGGTGCCCACACGCGCGAACAGCAGGCGCAGGTAGTCGTGGATCTCGGTGATCGTGCCGACGGTCGAGCGCGGATTGTGCGACGTCGACTTCTGCTCGATCGAGATGGCCGGCGACAGGCCTTCGATGTGGTCGATGTCGGGTTTTTCCATCACCGACAGGAACTGCCTCGCATAGGACGACAGCGATTCCACGTAGCGGCGTTGGCCCTCCGCATAGATCGTATCGAAGGCCAAAGAGCTCTTTCCCGATCCGGACAGGCCGGTGATCACGATGAGCCGGTCTCGCGGCAGGTCGAGATCGATGTTCTTGAGGTTGTGGGTTCGCGCGCCGCGAAGTCGGATCTGGTCCATGGAGAGTGGAGGCCGTGTTTTCGAAAGCAATCGCACAGTGTATCGGCGCGGCCTGTCTGCACTGTGACCTTCATGTGGGCGAAAGCAGCCGACCGTAGGCTGAACCAGCGCCCGGAGCGCCAGATTGGGCTCTGGACTTGGCTTGCCTCGAGGCCAGGCTTGCACCATACTTCGCGACTCCCTGCGTCCTGGTCCGGGCTTTCCGGCAAACGGTCGTGGGGGCGGCGGCGGTTTACCGTCAGCCAATCCCTAAGAAGAACTACATACATAGGAAATGCGACATGTACGCAGTGGTCGTCACCGGCGGTAAGCAATACCGCGTGATGAAGGGCGAAACCCTCCGCGTCGAGCTGATCGACGCCGAAGCGGGCGCCAACATCGAAATGAGCGACGTCCTTCTGGTCGGCGATGGTGAGAAAGTCACCATTGGCGCGCCGAAGGTCGAGGGCGCGAAAGTCACCGCGACGATTAAAAGTCACGGCCGACTGGAAAAAGTCCGCATCGTTAAATTCCGCCGTCGTAAGCACCATCGCAAGCAGATGGGCCATCGTCAGTACTACACCGAAATCGAGATCACGGGCATTTCGGCCTGATCCGCACCTAGCGAGGAGACACCGTCATGGCAAGTAAAAAGGG
>JBBQIA010000079.1:0-7568 GCA_038324485.1 Lysobacterales bacterium | reverse complement strand
GCTGCACGGCGCGGATGGCGTCGTCGTTGCCGGGGATGGCGTAATCGACGAGGTTGGGGTCGTAGTTGGAGTCGACGACGGCGATGACCGGGATGCCAAGCTTCTTCGCTTCCTGCACGGCGATCGACTCGTGACCGATGTCGATGACGAACAGGGCGTCGGGCAGGCGATTCATCATCTTGATGCCGCCCAGCGAGGCTTCCAGCTTCTCGCGCTCGCGGCGCAGCGACAGCACTTCGTGCTTCACGAAGCGCTCGATGCTGCCGTCAGTTTCCATCGCTTCCAGCTCTTTCAGGCGCGCAATCGAGCCCTTCAGGGTGCGGAAGTTGGTCAGAGTGCCGCCGAGCCAGCGCTGGCTCATGTAGGGCATCGAGCAGCGGATCGCTTCTTATTTAATAGACTCGCGCGCCGAGCGCTTGGTGCCGACGAAAAGAATGATGCCGCGCTTCTGGGCAATGCCCGAGACGAAGTTCATCGCGTCGTTGAAGAGCGGAAGCGTCTTCTCGAGGTTGATGATGTGAATTTTGCCGCGGGCGCCGAAGATGTACGGGCCCATCTTGGGATTCCAATAGCGGGTCTGGTGGCCGAAGTGGACGCCGGCTTCCAGCATCTGACGCATGGTGACTTGAGACATTAGTCTTTCCTCAAAAAGGGAGCGCGGCCGGGCCCGTTTGGGCATCGCGGCACGAACAGCTCCGGGGTTGGGCCTCCCTGCGCGTCCGTGGCCGAACCCCTTTGCCTAATGAATCAGGCAGGGGCACCCCGGCACGGGATGGTTCACGCAGGTGTGGATTCCTCTTGGATCGCCAGAGGTCGGCGCCCACGTCGTTGGCCGAGAAGCCAGCGTGTGAAGCGCGTGAGTGTAGCCCGGTGGCAGGCTTCGGGACAAGTCGGCACAATCCGGGGCATGAAAGTGACCTTCAAAACTCCCGAGCAAATCGAGCGCATGCGCGTCGCCGGCAAGCTGGCCGCCGAGGTGCTGCAAGTCGTCGCGCCACATGTGCGCCCCGGTGTCAGCACCGCCGAACTCGACAGCATCTGCTTCGATCACATCGTTAACGTGCAGAAAGCCATCCCCGCCAACGTGGGCTACAAGGGCTTTCCGAAGACCGTCTGCACCTCGGTGAATCACGTGATCTGCCACGGCATCCCGACCGAGTCCAAGATTCTTAAAGAGGGCGACATCGTGAACATCGACGTCACCGTCATTAAAGACGGCTGGCATGGCGACACCTCGCGCATGTACGTGGCGGGCGCACCCTCGGTGCTGGCGAAGCGCCTGATCGACGTCACCCGCGAGGCCATGTTTCGCGGCATCCGCATCGTCAAGCCGGGTGCGACTTTGGGCGACATCGGCCACGCCATTCAGACGTATGCCGAGTCGGAGCGGTTTTCCGTCGTGCGCGAGTACTGCGGCCACGGCATCGGCCAGATCTATCACGAAGACCCGCAGGTGCTGCACTACGGCCGTCCGGGCGAGGGCCTGCGTCTGCAGGAGGGCATGGTCTTCACCATCGAACCGATGATCAATGCCGGGGCGCGCCACACGAAGCTGCTGCCCGATGGCTGGACCGTGGTCACCAAGGACAAGTCGCTGTCGGCGCAGTGGGAGCACACCGTGGCGGTGACCCGCGAGGGCGTTGAGATCCTCACCCGCCTTCCGGGCGACGACAACGACCTGTGAGCGACGCGCTCTCGCCCCGTCCCGATGCTGGGCTGGCCGAGGGCCGTGATTGGCAGGACGAAGCCCGGGCCGCACTGGCCGCAGCGCACGAGGCGATTGCTGGCCGTTTTGATGGCGGCGAAGGCATTGAGCGCTTGCTGGCGGCGCAGTCGGCGGCCGTGGACGCCTCGGTGCGTGCGGCGTGGTCGGCGCATCTGGCCAAGGCCGAGGGCTTAGATCTTCTGGCCACTGGCGGCTACGGCCGCGGCGAGCAGTACCCGTTTTCGGACGTGGACCTGCTGGTGCTGGGTGAACCCGAGGCGCAAGAACGTCACAAGGCGGCGCTGGGCGATTTCTTTGCAGCGCTCTGGGACTTAGGCCTGAAGCCGGGCACGGCGGTGCGCTCGCTCGACGAGTGCGTGCAGGCCTGCCGCGACGACGTCACGACCCTGACCGCCTTGACCGAAGCGCGGCCGCTGATTGGTTCGACCTACGTGCTGGATGCCTTGGAGGCGGCGCTGCGAAAGCCGGGGCTTTGGCCCGCGCTGGATTATTTCGAAGCGAAGCGCGCCGAGTGGGCCGCTCGCCACGCGCGCTACAACGATACGGCCAACAACCTTGAGCCCAATTTGAAGGAGGGCCCCGGCGGATTGCGTGACCTGCATACGCTGACCTGGCTGGCGCGGCGCCTGTATCGCGTGCCGGGTTTGGAAGCACTGGTGCCCTTGGGCCTTTTGGGCGCGGATGAAGAAGCGACCTTGAAGCGCGATTGGCGCACCACGGCGCGCCTGCGCTTTGGCCTGCATTTGGTGGCCAAGCGTCGGGAAGAGCGCCTGCGCTTCGACTATCAAAAACCCTTGGCCGAGCGACTCGGGTTCCGCGACGTGGCCAGCGACAATCTGGCCGTCGAGCAGATGATGCAGGACCTGTTTCGGGCGGCGCGCACCGTGCAGCGCATCAGCGAGCGCTTGCTTCAACGTTTCGAGGAACAACTCTCGCCGCGGCTTGAGCGCGTGCCGGTGGCGCCTGGGTTTGCGCTAGTGAATGGCTACTTGCAGCGCGAGGCGTCCGGGCCTGTGCGTTCCGCGATGGAGGCCTTCGCCGTCTTCGCCACGTGGGCGGCGTGTCCCGAAGCCCGCGGCCTGCATTCTGAAACGGCGCGCGCACTGGCCGAGTCGTTGCCGCAGATTTTGGCCTACGCCGATCAAGAGCCCGACACTCGCGCGGTGTTTCTATCTCTGCTGCAAGGTCCGCAGCCGGTCGAGACGCTAGCGCGGATGGCGCACCTCGGCATCTTGGGGCGCTACTTGCCGGCTTTCGCCCGCGTGTCGGGGCGCATGCAGTACGACCTCTTTCACGTTTACACGGTCGACCAACACACCTTGGAAGTGCTGCGCCTGATGGCTGGCTTTGTCGACGGTCGCGACCCGCGCTTCCCACGCTCTCAGTCCGTCCATGCGCGCCTGAAGTCACCGTGGCTGCTGCTGCTGGCTGGGCTGTTTCATGACATTGCGAAAGGGCGCGGCGGTGACCATTCGCAACTGGGCGCGGTGGACGCCCGTGAGTTCGCGCTAGCGCATCGCTTAAAGCCGGCCGATGCCGACATGCTGGGCTGGCTGGTTGAGCAGCACTTGCTGATGTCGGTGACGGCGCAGCGCTTGGACATTAGCGACGCGGCCGTGGTGGAGCGCTTCGCGCGCGCCGTGGGCGACCGTACGCGGCTGGATTTCCTATACCTGCTGACCTGCGCCGATATGGCCGGCACCAGTCCGAAGTTGTGGAACACGTGGAAGGAGCGGCTGCTGGGCGACCTCTACGACGCCACGCGCTTGGCCTTTCGTCGCGGGTTGGAGCATCGCGTGGACTCAGACTCTCGCGTGGCTGAGGTGCGTGCGGAAGTCGAAGCCCTGCTAGACGATGTGGACGCCGACGCTCTGGCGCAGGTGTTCGCCGAGTTTCCCGACGAGAGTTTCTTGCGCTACCGGCCCGAGCAATTGGCGACGCAGGTTCGCGCGGTTCTGGCGCACGGCGATCCCGGCCGGGCCTTGGTAGTGGTGCGGCCGCATGGCGAAGCGTTTGAAGTCTTTGTGTACTCGCCGGATCGCGACGGCCTGTTCGCCACATTGACGGCCACGCTCGATCGTTTGGGTTTCACGGTGGCCGTGGCCCGCATCGTGACCTCGACCTCGGGCATGAGTCTCGACACCTTTCAGCTGCTGCCCCTGCACGACACCGGCGAAGCGCCTGAGGTGCGTGCTGCCCATGCGGGCCGCGTGCTGTCCGAGATGCTGGCGCGCCCCATCGGACCGCTGCGTGCGCCGCGGCGGGCGCTGCCGTCGGCGCTGCGGCACTTTCGCGTGTCGCCGCGGGTGGAAGTGCGCGACATGGGCGATGGCCAGCGCACGCAGCTCGTGCTGATCGGCACGGACCGTCCGGGCTTGCTGGCCGACATTGCGCGCGTGCTGCGTGACCAGCGTTTGCGCGTGCATGACGCCCGCATTGCGACCTTCGGCGAGCGTGCCGAGGATTTGTTCCAAATCTCCGACGAGGCCAATAGCGCCCTCGTCGACCCCGATGTCATCGGCCGCCTGTCGGCCGCGCTGACCACCTGCCTTGAAGGAGATCGACCCCATGCCACGCCGCAAGACGCCCGTCCTCGCTGACCTGAAGCCCATCATCGAGTCGGCGTTCGAGCGCCGCGCCTCGTTATCTGTTGCGGAAATCGACGGTTCCCTGCGCGACGCCGTTGAGACCGTCATCAGCGCCCTAGAGTCCGGCACCTCGCGCGTGGCCGAGCCCAATAGCGACGGCACGTGGCGCGTCAACGAGTGGCTGAAGAAGGCCGTGCTGCTGTATTTCCGCTGCAATGACATGCAGTTGGTCGAAGCTGAGCCGGCACCATTCTGGGACAAAGTGCCACTGCGTTTCGAAGGCTTTGATGCCTCTGACTTTCGTGAATTGGGCGCACGCATCGTGCCGGGAACAATCGTGCGTCGCGGAGCACACATCGGCCGCGACGTGGTGCTGATGCCGAGCTTTGTCAACATCGGCGCACACGTGGGCGCGGGAACCATGGTCGATACGTGGGCAACGGTGGGCAGCTGCGCGCAGATTGGTGCGCGCTGCCATTTGTCCGGCGGTGCGGGCATTGGCGGCGTGCTGGAGCCGCTGCAGGCCAGCCCGACGATTATCGAAGACGACTGCTTCATCGGCGCACGTTCCGAAGTCGTCGAAGGCGTGGTGGTGGAGCGCGGCAGCGTGATTGGCATGGGCGTGTTCATCGGCCAAAGCACGCGCATCTATAACCGTGCGACCGGTGAGATCAGCTACGGCCGCGTGCCGGCAGGCAGCGTGGTGGTGTCTGGACAGCTGCCTTCCGCCGACGGCAAATACAGCCTGTACGCCGCCGTGATCGTGAAGCAGGTGGATGCCAAAACCCGCAGCAAGACCTCGATCAACGAACTACTGCGTAGCGGCGATTGAGCGCAATCATGACCTCAAGCACCGCCACAATGTTCGGCTTGCCCACCTGCGACAGCTGCCGCAAAGCGCGTAATTGGTTGGAGCGCTTCGACATCGCCTATGCGTTTGTTGATCTTCGCGCCGAACGACAGCCGCCCGAGGTTCTGAAATCGTGGATCACGCAATTAGGCGGCTGGGATCGCCTCATCAATCGCGCGAGCACGACCTGGCGGCAGCTGCCGGAAGCGCGCAAAGCGCCGGGCAGCGACCCCGAATGGCAACTGCTGTTGAAGGAGCACCCGGCGCTGATTAAGCGGCCGGTGTTGGTGACCGCAGACGGGACGGTGTCGGTGGGCTTTACCGACAACGCGTTCAAAGCGCGCTTCGGCTCGCGGGCTTAAGGGATAAGACGGCATGAGCATGAGTACGCATCCACCGAGTGGCGTTTTCAGCCTCGCCTGCGACCTGATCGCTCGGCCTTCGGTGACGCCGGAGGACGCGGGCTGTCAGGCCCTTATCGCCGAGCGTTTGGCCGCGCTGGGATTTCGCTGCGAGTCCTTGGATTTCGGCGAGGTCAAAAATCTTTGGGCCACGCACGGGCAGGGCAGTCCGGTGATCGTGCTCTTGGGCCACACCGACGTCGTGCCACCGGGACCCCTGGATGCTTGGGCTTCCGACCCCTTCGTGCCCACGGTGCGCGACGGCGTGCTGCACGGTCGCGGCGCGGCCGACATGAAGGGCAGCGTGGCAGCGTTTGTCGTGGCGATTGAACAACTCATGGCCGCACACCCTCAGCATCTCGGCACTTTGGCGGTGCTACTGACGTCTGACGAAGAAGGTCCGTCGATCGACGGCGTGCGCAAGGTGGCCGATCACTTTCGCGCCACGGGCCAGCAAATCGACTACTGCATCACCGGCGAGCCTTCGTCGAGCGAACGCTTGGGCGACGTGCTGCGCGTCGGCCGTCGCGGCTCGCTTTCGGTGCGCATCGAAGTGCGCGGCGTGCAGGGCCATGTGGCCTACCCCGAAAAGGCGCTGAACCCGATTCACGCGCTGGCGCCTGCTTTGGCGGAACTCTGCGCGCGGCATTGGGACGAGGGCTATGCCAGCTTTCCACCGACCAGCTTTCAGGTCTCGAACATCACGGCCGGCACCGGTGCGGACAACGTGATTCCGGGCGCGCTGACGGCGGTGGCGAACGTTCGCTTCAATCCGAATTGGACCAGCGAGGCGCTCATCGCTGATATCGAATCGCTGCTCGCGCGTCATGGGGTGGATGCCACATGTCACTGGCGGCGCTCGGGCGAGCCCTTTCATTGCGCCGAGGGCGTGCTGCGTCAAGCAGCGCGCGAGGCCATTCAAGCGCGCTGCGGCATCACGCCCGATGAGAACACCAAGGGCGGCACCTCGGACGCCCGCTTTATTGCGCCGCTGGGTGCGGAGTGCGTTGAGCTGGGACCGGGCAATGCCAGCATTCACAAGATCGACGAAGGCGTGCGCATCGATGAGCTCGAAGCGCTCCCCGCGCTATTCGCCGAAGTGATCGAGCGGGTGTGGGCAGCGCATGAGTCCAGTGGGTCATCGCGCTGAGATGGTTCCGTCTGCAACCGTGACTTGCAAGGCTTTAGGTGCGCGCGGTAGCTTCGTCGCATGTTGACCCGCGCGCTCAATCTCAATAACGCCAATAACCGCAACCGCCTCAGGCGGCCGCGGCGCTAGGCGCGTTCAACACATCGAACCCACCGAACCCCGAAGGCCCGCCTGGCAACAGCGCGGGCCTTCTGCTTTTTCACTCTCTGAAGGACTTTCTCATGTGCGGCATCGTTGGCCTCTTCGACCTCAAACCAGGCACCGACCTCGAACCGCTGCGCCGTCGGGCCGTGCAGGCGGCTGCGCGCATTCGCCACCGTGGCCCTGACTGGAGTGGCGTTTACGCCGATGCCGGCGCGGTGTTGGCGCACGAGCGCCTGTCCATTGTCGATATCCACGGTGGCGCGCAGCCACTGCGATCCACCGACGGTGCGCTGGCTTTGGCTGTCAACGGCGAGATCTACAACCATCGCGAACTGGAAGCCGAGTTGGCAGTCGCTTACGACTTCACCACGCAGTCGGATTGCGAAGTGATCAATGCGCTGTGGCGCCAGCACGGGCCGGGCTTTGTCGATCGCCTCAACGGTATTTTTGCATTCGCGCTCTGGGATTCGGCGCAGCAGCGCTACCTGATCGCTCGCGATCCGATGGGCGTGATTCCACTCTATTTCGGCCACGACACCGAGGGTCGACTGTGGGTGGCCTCGGAGATGAAGGCTTTGGTGGGCGTATGCGACGACGTGGCGGTGTTTCCACCGGGGCATTTGCTGGACTCGGCCGAAGGGCTTATTCGCCCCTATCGCCAGCGCGAGTGGCGCGAGTTCGAGGCGGTGTCGGGGCAGACCATTGAACC